>JAJZMO010000037.1:4464-18053 GCA_021798235.1 Acidobacteriota bacterium
GCTTCTCCACAATTCGACAATGCTGCGTGCTTCGCGCATAAGGGCCGCCAGTTGGATGCCTGTCCGCATCCGCTGGATGCAATCATAGCGCTCTCTGCCGCCCTGCGCCTGGGTCGTGCGGCACCTGCCGCGCAGGCATAGAATGATCTGTTGCACAGGTGTACACGCGAGGGAAAATCATGGGCAATACATTCAAAACCACTCTGCTCTTAACGCTGCTCACCCTGCTGCTGGTGGCCGCAGGCGGCCGCATTGCGGGTGAAGGCGGGCTGGTGCTCGGCTTCACCATCGCCGTGGCGATGAATTTTTTCACCTACTTCTACTCCGACAAGCTGGCCCTGCGCATGTACCGCGCACAACCGGCCACACGCGAGGAACTGCCGCGCGTCTATCAAGTCGTGGAGCAGATGACGCAGCGCCTCGGCCTGCCCATGCCGAAAATTTATGTGATTCCCTCGCCCTCGCCCAATGCCTTCGCCACCGGGCGCAATCCCAAGCACGCCTCGGTCGCGGTCACCCAGGGCATTCTGCAATTGTTAAATGACGAGGAACTGGCCGGCGTGCTCGCGCATGAACTCGGCCATGTGCAGAACCGCGACATTCTGACCAGTTCGATTGCGGCCACGCTGGCCGGAGCCATCACCATGATCGCGCGCATGGGCTACTGGGCTGCGCTCTTTGGCGGCTTGGGCGGGCGCAATGGCCGCGACCGCAACGGCGGACTCAGCGGACTCTTCATGCTGATCGTGGCTCCCATCGCCGCCACGCTGATCCAGTTGGCCGTCTCGCGCTCGCGCGAGTACGAAGCCGATGCCACCGGCGCAAAGACGACCGGCAATCCCTACGCGCTGGCCAGCGCACTTGAAAAGCTGGAGGCTTACTCCAAGCGCCTGCCCATGACCGCTTCCCCAGCCAGCGCGCATCTGTTCATCATTGCGCCGCTGCTCGGCAGTGGTGGCATCGGCCATCTCTTCTCCACGCACCCACCCACGGCCCAGCGCATTCAACGCCTCATTGGCCGCACCTCCGTCAGCGGAGCCGCAGAGTAATGGCCCGCACATTGGTGCGCGCGCTGCTACTGCTGGCGCTTTGCGTCTGGCTGGGCGGCTTGGTCTTCTTCGGCGCGGTGGTCGCGCCCGTCGCCTTTGGCACGGTGATGCCCATGCTGCCGGACCCAGCCTTCGGCGTCCACGTCGCGGGCACTCTGGTGCGCAGCTCGCTGCTGGCGCTGCATTGGATCGGCCTGGTCTCTGGCGCTTTGATGATCTTTTTGCTTGCGGTGGAAGCGGCGCTGCAATGGCGCAGGCGATCCATTGCGCCGCCTGTGGCCGTGCTGGCCGTCATGCTGGCGCTCACCGCCTTCTTGCAGTTTTCCATTCTGCCGCGCATGGAAACGCTACGCCAGCAGTACAGCGCCGCCATCGACGCACTGCCCGGCCAAGTGACGCCGCAGATCGCCGAAGACCCGGCGCGCGTGGAGTTCAACCGGCTGCACTCTCGCTCCACGCAATTGGAGGAGTCTGTGCTGCTCGGCGGCTTGGTGCTGCTGGTGCTCTTATCCCGCCCCGAACCCGAGGCCTAAGCCCAAAAGCGATCCGTGTTCCCGGAGCGGGGAGTGGGCGCGAAGACTGGATGCGAAGACTGGCTTCGGGAAGTGGGTTCGGGTGCCCCATGTCTCGCTTTGGAGACATGGGAGTTGCTTGGACGCCGAGCATCTGCATCCTGCCGCGCGCATCGCGTATCATCAACAAGGAAGCCTCACCGTACATTCCCCGCATAGGACACGCATGAAGACTGGAATCATAGGCCTGCCGCAGACCGGCAAAACTTCGCTCTTCCGCATTTTGACCAAGGCAAAAGTTGAAGATCGCGGCTACTCGAATCCCAAGGATGTGCACGTCGGCGTGGCCCGCGTGCCCGATGACCGGCTCGACCGGCTCGCCGCCCTCTACAAGCCGAAGAAGACCGTCTACGCCACGGTCGAGTACGCCGACATGGCCGCCATCGGCAAGGAATCGCTCAAGGAAGCCAACCTGATCGCCAGCCTGCGCAACGTCGATGCGCTGATGCACGTGCTGCGCGCCTTTGACGATCCCTCCATTCCCGCAGAAGGCCCCATCGATCCGCTGCGCGAGATTCAAAATGTCGAGTTTGACCTGATGGTCAACGATCTGACGCAGATTGAAAAGCGCATGGAGCGGCTGGAAAAAGACTTGAAGAAAGGCCGCACCGCCGACCTGGAAAAAGAAAGTGCGCTGCTGATCCGCGCCAAGGCGCAACTAGAGGCCGAGCAGCCGCTGCGCACCTTGGAGATGACCGCCGAGGAAAAGAAACTCATTCGCGGCTTCATGTTTCTCAGCCAGAAGCCGGTGCTCTACGTCTTGAACATTTCCGAAAGCGCCACGCTGGGCGCAGACCTGGAAGCCGCCGCAGCCAAATACAAATTGACCGAAGCTGCACTGCGTCCCGGCACGGGCGTCACCGCGATTTGCGGCAAGGTTGAAGCCGAACTGGCCGAGATGTCCGACGAAGACGCCGTGGAATTTCTCGCCAGCTATGGATTGCAGGAGAGCGGCCTGCGCCGCCTGATCCGCAAGAGTTTTGAGCTGCAAGGGCTGATGACCTTCTTTACCGTCGGCGAAGATGAGTGTCGCGCCTGGACGATTCCTGCGCAATCCCGCGCACAACAGGCCGCAGGCGCGATTCACACCGACCTCGAAAAGCACTTCATTCGCGCGGAGACGATCCACTGGGATACGCTGCTGGCCGCTGGCTCGGAGGCCGCTGCGCGCTCCCAAGGCACACTGCGCTTGGAGGGCAAGGACTATATTGTTCAAGACGGCGATGTGATGCACATCCGTCACAGCGGGTAAAAAAATTTCTAGAAAGAATTTCCGCAAAGGTTCGTATGGCCTCTTTTGGCTTGGTTGTCACTCTCGGGCTTGTCGCCGCACTGGCCAATTTGGCTGGCGGCTTGCTGCTGTTGCGGCACGGCGTGCAGCGGTATCTGCACGCCTTTATCGCCTTTGGCGCAGGCTTTTTGATCGCCGTGGCCATCGCAGACATGCTGCCAGAGAGCTTCCAGCAGGCCGGTGCTGCCGCTCCGCTGTTGATTTTGGTCGGCTTCTGCGGCGTGCATATTTTGGAGCACACGCTCATCCCGCACTTCCACTTTGGCGAAGAAACCCACGCGCATGAGTTTTTGCACGCCGGTGCGGCCTACTCGCTCACCTTTGGATTGGCCGCGCACACATTTTTTGACGGCATCGCCATCGCCAGCGGCTTCGCCTTTTCCGGCAGCCTGGGCTGGCTCATCTTTGCCGGAGTGCTGTTGCACAAACTGCCAGAGGGCTTTACCGTCGGCAGCGTCATGCTGGCCAGCGGACGCGGTCGCCGCCTGGCCGTCGGTGCCGCCGCCCTGCTGGGCGTCTCCACATTGGCCGGAGTTCTTGTCATCCGCGTATTGCCTGCGTTAGCGCACTATGGTCTACCCATCTCGGCGGGAGTGGCGCTCTACGTGGCCGCCACCGATCTGCTGCCCGAGGTGAACCGTGAGCACGGCCTGCAATATCGGCTGCTCTTTTTGCTCGGCGTCGCCGTTATGCTTCTCTGCACGCGCTTGCCGTAACTGCGTTTTCATCGGCATTCGCTCGCCTCTCCATCCCCGGTTGGATTGCAGCCCAGCCCCACCTCTGCGAGAATGAAAGGTTGTCCCACTATGCCCACCCTTGGCAGCTTCGCCCTTCTGCTCGCACTGGTTCTCTGCGCGTATAACTTTTTGGCCGGAGCCTTCGCTCTGCGCAGCATGGCGACCGCCAGCGGACGCAACTTGGCTGCGGAGCGATTGGCGGAAACGGC
Source organism: Acidobacteriota bacterium (assembly GCA_021798235.1). The sequence goes on from JAJZMO010000037.1 coordinate 8,323, forward strand.
CCGCCGCGCAGGCATCGCCAGCTTCGTCGCGTTGACCACCGCTGCCTTCGCGCTGGTCTGGTGCGCCTTCACCAACAATTTTTCCGTCGCCTACATCCTCCACCACACCAACCGCGCACTGCCCGCTGCCTATAAATTCTCCGCGCTTTGGTCGGGGCAAGAAGGCTCGCTGCTCTTGTGGGCCTGGCTGCTGGCTGCCTACGGCTTTGTGTTGCGCGTGCGGCACAAAGTGGACGTTAAGCTGACTGCCTACGCCTCAACGATTCTGGCGGGCATTCAGGTCTTCTTTGTTCTGCTGTTGAACTTTGCCGCGCCGCCTTTTGCGCTGGTGCAGGGCGCGGTGCCTGCGGACGGCTTCGGCCTGAATCCGCTGCTGCAATATCCAGAGATGGTCATCCATCCGCCGATGCTCTACCTCGGCTATGTTGGCTTCAGCGTGCCCTTTGCCTTCGCGCTGGGCGCGTTGATGATGCGCTATCCCGGCGAAAAGTGGATTCACATCACGCGCCGCTGGACGATGGTCACGTGGCTCTTTCTTACCTGCGGAATTTTTCTCGGCGCGCACTGGGCTTACTCCGTGCTCGGCTGGGGCGGCTACTGGGGCTGGGACCCGGTCGAGAATGCTTCGCTGATGCCGTGGCTGACCGGCACCGCGTTTTTGCATTCCGTGATGATGCAAGAAAAGCGCGGCATGATGAAGACCTGGAACGTCTGGCTCATCTTCTCCACCTTTCTGCTCACGCTGCTCGGCACAGACCTCACCCGCTCCGGCCTGGTCAGCTCCGTGCACGCCTTCGCGCAATCCTCCATCGGAGACTGGTTCCACGGCTTCATGTTTCTGGTGCTGGCCGTCTGCCTGTTTACCTACTTCATGCAGCGCGACCACCTGCGCGCCGAGCACCACTTGGAATCGCTCGTCTCGCGCGAGTCCAGCTTCCTCTTCAACAATCTCATCCTGCTCGCCGCTTGCTTCACCATTCTCTGGGGCACGCTGTTTCCCATTATTTCGGAGTATGTGCAAGGCTCCAAAGTCACCGTGGGCGGGCCGTTTTATAACCGCGTCGCGCTGCCGATTGGCCTCTTCCTGCTCTTCCTGACCGGCATCGGCCCGGTGCTGGCTTGGCGCAGCACCTCCTTCAAAAGCATTCGCCGCAGTTTTCTATGGCCCACCGTGGCCGCTCTGCTCACGGCGGTGCTTCTCATGGTCTTTGGTATGCGCCCGTGGCAGGATCAGGCGGTCTTCTATTCGCTGGTGGCCTTTTCCTTGGCCGCAATGGTCACGGTCGCCGTGGTTTCGGAGTTTCTGCGCGGCGCGCGTGTCATTCAGCGCCACACCGGCAAAAACATCTTCGCCTCCATGCTGCAACTCACGCATCGCAACACGCGCCGCTACGGCGGCTACATCGTGCATCTGGGCGTGGTCATCATTATTATTGGAATCGCAGGCGCGGCCTTCAATCAATCCAAAGAGCAGGAGATGGGCTTCCACGACACGATGACCATCGGCCCCTACCGGCTCGTCTGCCAAAGCTACACGCAGGATTCCAACGCGAACTATGACAGCGAGTACGCGCTGCTCGACGTCTACCAGGGCAATCACTACTTGGGCCGCATGGCCCCGGAGCGCCGCTTCTACCACGCCAGCGAGCAGACCTCGACCATGGTCGCCAACCACTCCACGCTGCTGCGCGATCTGTACGTTGTTTATGAAGGCCGCAGCCAGGAAACAGATAAGCCGATCATCAAAGTCTTCATCAATCCACTGGTCGCGTGGATTTGGATTGGCGTGCTCGTCATCGTGCTGGGCACACTGATTGCGCTCACGCCGAACATGGAAGCTGCACTGGTGGCTGCGCGCGCGCGTACCTCGCAGGCAGAGTCCGCGCCCGCGTCGGCGCAAGGGGGCAAGGCATGAACCGCCAACTTTTGGACCGAGCCTTCCTTCGCATTTGGGCGCAGCTCGCCTTGGCCTGCCTGCTGCTCGTGGTTGTCGTTGGCGCGGGCGACACCTCCGCGCGCTTCAACGATCTTGGCCATCGCATGATGTGTACCTGCGGCTGCAACCAGATTCTGCTCGAATGCAACCACGTCGGCTGCACCGTTTCCACGCAGATGCGCGGCGAGTTGCAAGCCGCACTCGACCGTGGCGACAACGACAATCTGATCCTGCAAAGTTTTGTGCAGAAGTATGGGCCTACGGTTCTGGCCGCGCCACCGGCCACGGGCTTTGATCTGGTCGCCTGGGTCACGCCCGGCGTGCTCTTTGTGCTGGCCACGCTGGGAACGGCGCTGCTGGTGCGGCGCTGGCGGCAAGGCGCTGCGCCCGCTGCCGTCGAAGCCGAAGGCCAGCCGCTCGACGATCTGCGCGCGCGCATCCGCAAGGAGACTGAACTATGATTCTCGCCGCCTGCGCCCTGCTTTTGATCGCCTGCTTCGCCTACGTCTTTTCGGTTCCGAACACGGCTGCACAGCAGCGCCAAAAAACACGGTTGGACTTTTTGCGCGAGCGCAAAGATGTCGTCTACGAAAATCTGCGCGATTTGAACTTTGAACACAGCGCCGGAAAATTTCAGGAAGAAGATTATCGCGCCCAGCGCGCCTTGCTCGAAAACGAAGCGGCAGAGATTCTCGCGGAAATTGAAACGCTGGAATCCATCTCCGGCGTAGAGCGCAATGCAATCTAGGTGTATTCATGTTTTGGGTTTAGATTTTTGGGTGCCCTATTCAAGCCCTCTTTTGGCTTGAGTGGGGCAAGGTTCGGACTGCGGTGCTTCCCCAGTCGGAAACAATTGCAGCGAAATTGATTTCGTTGTTCCGAGCCAACTCACATGCACGCATTCAACCGGCCAGCGCCAAAGGAATTGACAATCATCATGCCCACGCTTCAAACGGCTGCACGTAAACTTCGCCGCGCCCCACGCGCCGCTGCGGCGCTGACCGCTCTTTTGGTTTTGTCCGCTCCCGTGGCGCTGGCCGCGTCGATCAGCGGCACAGTCACCGATCGCACCAACGGCAAACCCTCGGCGGGCGACACGGTAACGCTGATCCGTCTGTCCCAAGGAATGCAAGAGGCCGCGCACGCCACCAGCGATAGCCATGGCCACTACACGCTGCAAATCTCTGACTCCGACGCCATGCACCTGGTTCGCGTCACGCATCAAGGCGCCAACTACTTTCAGCCCGTGCCGCCCGGAACCAGCAACGCTGACGTGGATGTCTTCGACGTCGCGCCCAAAGTGAACGGCGTCAGCCTGGAAGCCGACGTGCTTCGCATCGAAACGGGCGATGGCGGTCTGCATGTGATTGAAAGCTTCTTCATCAAAAATGATTCTGCTCCGCCACGCACTCAGATGAGCGCGCATCCCTTTGAGTTTTACATTCCTGCCGGAGCGCACATTACCGGCTCGGCTGCACTTGGCCCCGGCGGAATGCCCGTGCAATCCGCGCCCGTGCCCATGGGCGATCCCGGCCATTACACTTTTATCTTTCCGCTGCGCCCCGGCGAGACGCGCCTGCAGTTGAGTTATCAGTTGCCCTACTCGGGCGCGCAAAATTTTTCGCCAAAATTCACCATGGCCGCCGACAACTACGCCATACTGCTGCCAAAGTCGATGCAGTTTGCGCCTGCCTCGCCCGCGGCCTTTCAACCCGTCAATGAGGATGTCAACGCGCAGACGTATCTGGCGAAAAACGTAAAGCCCGGCGCGAGGATGGAGTTCAAAATCTCCGGCTCCGGCCAGCTTCCGCAGGAGACGGATGCGAATGGCCAGAACAGCGGCGCGCAACCCACCGGCCCCATGCAAGAAGGCCAAAGCGGCGCAGCTTCTGCCGCCAATGACACGCGCCCCGGCGGTGGATTGGGCACGCCCATCGACACTCCCGACCCGCTCAGCAAATACAAGTGGTGGATCTTGGCTGTAGTCGGCGCACTGCTCGCCGCAGGCGCGGGTATTCTGCTACGCCAATCTCCGCAATCTTCTAGCGCAGCGCCCGCCAGCACGGGCACGAATGCGCCGCAAGGCTCCGCGTTGCTGCTCGCCTTAAAAGAAGAATTGTTCGCGCTGGAAACAGAACGGATCGAAGGAAAAATCTCGCAGCAGGAGTATGAGCGCATCAAGGCCGCACTCGAAGCCGTGTTGCAACGCGCGCTTAACCGCCAATCCGGCAAAGCACCGCAGTCCGCATCGTAACGGCAGCGGCGTAGCGCGGTGCGTTTCGCAGGGTTCCCCATTCAAGCCGTCTTTTGGCTTGAGTGGGGTCGTAACAACCGCAGCATGACGAGTCTTTCTGAACGCAGGTAGCCAAGGAAATCCGTGGCTTCCATTGCCCTCTTACCGCGCCGCACCCGCTGCGACTTCAGCAAACGTCAAGTTCACTGCGGAGTTTTTCGTCGCCGCAGCCCAGTCCACAAACAGCCGCGCGTAGCTGGCCGTGATGTATTCGCTTTGCGCCACGCCCAGCCGCGCCGCCGTCGCATCAATCCACTCCGCCGCGCCTTCCAGCTCGGCGTAGATTCCGATCGGCGTCTCGTCGAGGACAACTTGTCCTTGGCCGTCGCTGTACTCCGTGCGCCACTTCTCATAAACAAAACTCACCTGGTAGCCGAGGCTGGCAAAGATGCGCACCAGAGCCTCGCCATCGGCCAGCTCTGTTTCCGTCTCCAGCCGGTGCTTGTGCGGCAGCGTGTCTTCTGGCGTGGGCCGAGCCTTGTGTGTCACCGTCCATTTGCTGCCATAGCGGCGGATGCGTAGCGTTTCATTGCGCGTGCGCAGCGTGCGCGTGGGCGTATCGAAAAGCCGGTTCTGCTCCAGCGTGCGCGGTGTCGTTTGCGAAAATCCCAATGCGGACAGCCGTGCCTGCAACACGCTAATCTCCGCCACGCGAAACTTGATCTCCACTTCAATATGCGTCGCCGCAGCCGTCTCTGCACTCATGCCATCAGTTTCGCACGGAAGTGGAAACGGTAGGATGAAGAGAGTGCCGATGCCGTCTGCAACCACAATCCGGCGTACTGTCTCTGCGGCCACGCTGCACACCGCCGAGGCGCAAGCCGCGCTGGCGCAGGCCGCCGCTTTGCTTCGCGCCGGTGGAACCGTAGCCTTTCCCACGGAAACCGTCTATGGCCTCGGAGCCAACGCGCTCAGCTCCGCAGCCGTCGCGGGCATCTTTGCCGCCAAGCAGCGCCCGGCCTGGGACCCGCTCATCGTGCATGTCAGCGATGCGGCCATGCTGGCGAGCGTGGCCGAAGAAATCTCTCCAACCGCGCAAAAGTTGATGAACGCATTCTGGCCCGGCCCGCTCACTTTGCTTTTACCCAAACACGCTCACATTCCCATGGAGGTCACCGCAGGCCGTCCGTTGGTGGGCGTGCGCATGCCAGCGCATCCGGTGGCGCGCGCGCTCATCGCCGCCGCACAGCTTCCCATCGCTGCACCCAGCGCCAATCGCTTCGGCTGCGTCAGTCCCACCACGGCTGCGCATGTGTTGGAGGATTTGGATGGGCGCATCGGCATGGTGCTCGACGGCGGCCCCACCGAGCATGGACTCGAATCCACCGTGCTGGAATTGCGTGAGGGCCGCGCCATCGTCTATCGCGCAGGCGCGGTAGCTTTGGAAGCATTACGCGCGTTGCTCGGCCATGTGGAGCTACACCAGCCCATTAAGCAATCCACTACGCCAGAATCCTTGCCATCTCCCGGTGTGGGCATTCGCCACTACGCGCCACGAGCGCGGCTGGTGCTCGTGGATGTTTCCGCTGGCAACGATGTGCAGCGCGAACAAGCTTGGCTGCAAGCCGTGCGCAATGTACAGCAGGCCGCAGGCCGCTGCGGAGTTCTGCTGCCGCAAGGCTGGCCACTGCCAGAAGACTTTTCTGGTGCGCGTTTTGATTGGGGCCGCTGGGATCACGCAGAAGAACTAGCGCAACGCCTCTATGCAGGTTTGCGCGCGTTGGACGCGATGCAATCCGCGCAGATCCTCTGCCCGGTTCCACCAGCGCATGACCTGGGCGCAGCCATTCACGACCGCCTGCAAAAAGCCGCGCGCGAAAAATAATTTTCTTGTTATGCAGGCTTATCGGCAGGTGCCCCATTCCAGCCATCATTTGACTTGAGTGGGGGGAATGCCAGAGCCTCAATTCTTTTCCCGTTGTGAACACTCTGCCGCAGAAAATTCCTACCGCTGCGCGCGTTCGTCGGCCTTGAAGAGATATTTGATGCCTGACTTGTAGATCAGCACATGCCGCCGCTGCGAGCCGCGCAGCTTGATGGCGAAGTGGTCATACCACTCCAGTGTGCCTTCGATCTGCTCTCCATCCGTCAGCACCACCACCAACCGCGTTTGCGCCTGCAACTGCTTTTGCAGATAAAAAGTTTCGGCGTGGGAGTCTTCCGTGTGCGCCACCGGCCTGCCTGCATGGACGGTGAGCGGGTCGCTACGATGCGGATGGCGAAACTCCGCCAGCGCGGAAGCGGGCAGCGTGGGCCGGATCAGCTTGCGCTGTCCAATCGCACTCGATCCGTCTTCAACATGCGCGTGTACCTTGCTCGCAGGGGAGTTGGTTTCGGACATGGGCCTCTCCAGTGTTCTGCACTACGCCCCGCTTGCCAGCATTGCACAATGCTTCTGCGATGCGTGTGCGGGGTTCTGCACTGATGCTAGCCGAGCGGTGGCAACTTTCCAAGCGCGAGCCAGAAATGCCAATCTGTTTATGCTCCCTTGGCCATCTGCGCCGCCAGTGCGTCCAGCGACAAAGAGCGCAGCAAGTTTCTTCTCATGCCCGACTCCGCCTGCCCAATTGCCTGCGTGGCCTGCTCGATCCAGGCCAGGCTGGTCCGCTGCGCCATCGTTTGCAGCTCCGCAGCCATGTCGATGTTGCGCACGCGTTCCGCTGCGCCCGCATGCACCAGCATCACATCATGCAGCAGGCCGGTCAGCGCACGCAGCATCTCCTGCATTTTCTGTTGGCCTTCCGATCCGGATCGATAACTTTCCGTGGCGCGAAAGAGCGCGGAGAAATCCGGATCCGCCAATGCCGTATGCAGCAACAGCAGCGCATCCTTGCGCGCCGCCAGATACGCTTCCAAATCAAAGGACAATGCGCGGCCCACGGCGCCATCGGCCAGCCGCGCCACCAGCGCGTGCTCCTTCGGCTTCCATGTGGGGCGCTGCTCGGCCAGTAATTTCTCCAACTGCTCCACCGGTGCTGGATGCAGTCGCATTATGCGTACGCGGCTACGAATCGTGGGCAACAACTCGGCTGGATTTTCTGTCAGCAAAAAGATGTGCGCATAGTCCGGCGGCTCTTCCAAAACCTTCAGCAGCGAGTTGGCCGCTTCCTTCATAAATGCGGATTTTGGAAGGATGTAAATCTTTCTGCGGCCCTGCCCGGGCAGGCGCTGCACGTTTTGGATCAGCGAGCGCACCTGGTCCACCTTCACCAGATTTTGTGGCGGGTCCGGCGGCAGAATCAAAACATCCGGGTGCGGCTGAATGAGGATGCGCGTCTCTTTGCGATCGGTTTCACGCAGCCCCTCCCGCGCCTCCACCGCTTCGGCGATGCGCGCATCCAAGTCGAGCGCCTCGGCGAGGCGTACGCAATTGGCGCACTGACCACAGGCATCCGGTAGTCCATCTTCCTCGCGCGGCTGCTCGCAGTGGATGGCCTGCGCCACGGCCAGCGCCAGCGTGTACTTGCCCGCGCCACGCGGCCCGGCCAAGAGCAGCGCATGCGGCAGCCGATCCGCAGCCAGCTGCTGCCGCAGATGAAGAACGGCCTCCGCATTGCCAAGAAATTCTCGAAAGCTCACAGAACTGAGCCTAGCAGAATCCAACTATTTCACGGGATAGCCCCGCGCGCGCAGACGCGTCAGCACTCCACTCTGAATCGTTTGCTGCGCTTCTTCGATCGAGGGGTCGCCTGCAATGCAAAGTACACGCTCCGGCTCGCGCGCGGCAATCGCGCCGTACGCGGCATGTACGCGCTCGTGAAACTCCAGCCGCTCCTGCTCAAAACGATCGACTTCGGCTTGGCAGGCGTTTATGCCCGAAGAGGCCTGCGCGGTGCGGCTGCTGGTGCGCGCACGGCTCACGGCCAGCGGCGGCAGTAAAAGAATGGTCATATCCGGCTGCAAATTTCCGCACAGTACGCGATGCAGCGCGAGCACCGGCTCACGGCCCAGCCCGCGTCCACCACCTTGATACGCCTCCGTGGAGTCGGTGAAGCGGTCGCAAAGCACGATTTTTCCCTCTGCCAACGCGGGCGCAATCCGCTCTTCAATGGACTGCGCGCGATCAGCGAACATCATTGCCATTTCCGCCAGGGGTGCAACGCCGGTGGTCTTTGCGTCCAGTAGCAGTGCGCGAATGCGCTCGCCAAGCGCGGTGTCTCCGGGCTGGCGCGTCGTCAGCACGGGCACTTGAAACCGCTGCAAAAATGCGGCCAGCAGCGCCAGTTGCGTACTCTTGCCAGAGCCATCCAAGCCTTCGAAGGTCAAAAAAAATCCGCGCGGCATGGGGCGAGTGTATCACTGGCCTGCCCTTGCTTCTGCGCAAAATGCCTGTTGATATTCCGTGCGCGAAGCGTTACGCTTTGCGCGGGGTTCGGAGCTTTTGCCATGACGGCATTGCAAGGTTCTACCGCTCTGGCAGCAAGTCGGGCATCTCCGCAGATAGGAGCCTTCGCCTCTCCGATGCGCTCGGAACACATGCCGCATTCTGGTCGGGCCTCCAGTTGGATTATGACCTTTACCAGGCCGCACGAAAGCGCCGCGTGAAGATCGCTCCCTTTTCGCACGCAGCTTGACAAGGTCGCATACGCTTCATCCCGCCCTGCATTACACTGGTCTGTCACTCCATCGCACCCATTTTTCGGAGGAATATGCGCCGCAAACTCCCTCTTCTCCTCAGCCTGTTTTTTTGCGCAGGCGCTCTGTGCAGCCCGGCACAATCCAGTGCAGCCAGCGCTGCGCCCGCAGACAAAGCCGCAACACCCGCGCCCACCGCACCCATCACCATCACGGTGGACGCGACCGATGCGCCGCGCAAGATGCTGCATGCGCATCTCACCATTCCCGTGCAGCCGGGCGAGGTGACGCTGCTCTACCCCAAGTGGATTCCCGGCGAGCATGAGCCGAGCGGCCCCATCGACAACCTGGCCGGCATTCTGATCCGTGCCAATGGGCAAACGCTGCCTTGGGTGCGCGACAGCGTCAATATGTTCGCGCTGCGCGTGCATGTGCCTGCGGGCGTCACCACGCTGGATGTGCAGGATGATTTTCTGGCTACGGCAGCAGCCACTGGTTTCTCTGCGGGTGCTTCCACCAGCGAGAACCTAGCGATGATTAGTTGGAATGAGGTCATGCTCTACCCGCAGGGAAAAGTAGCTGCGGATATTCCTGTCACGGCCTCGCTGACGCTGCCCGACGGCTGGCAGTATGGCACAGCGCTCACCACGACCGGCCACGACGGCACCACCACGCACTTCGCCACCGTATCGCTGGAGCAATTGATTGACTCCCCTGTGCTAAGCGGGCGCTACTTCAAAGAAATTCCTCTGGCTCCAGAGGTGACGCCCAAGCATTTTCTGGACGTGGCCGCAGACGGACCGGAGGATCTTGATCTGCGCCCAGAGACGCTGGCGGCCTTCAACAATCTGGTGCGCGAGGCCGGAGCACTTTACGCATCGCGCCACTACACCAGCTATCACTTTCTGGTGACGCTCAGCGATCAAG
>JAJZMO010000373.1 GCA_021798235.1 Acidobacteriota bacterium
CAACACGTTGACACACGCTCTGCGTGGCGGGCTGCGCGGGCAGGGTTTGGATCTGCAAAAGGTCGCGGCCTTGCAAAATGGCAACACGATTGTGACCGGCATCGCGGATGCGCAGGTTCAGATCCGGGGATTTTTGAACGCACCAGAAATAGCAGGAACCGCACAGAGCAACAACCTTGCATGGAATGGCCAGAGCTTTGGGCAGACGAGCATCGAGGCCAGCTTGCAGCACCGCACGCTGCAAGGCCGGGCCACCGCGCATGCAGGCGCATCGGCTCTGGCTGCCGAGGGCAGCATCATTTTGGAGCCGGGATTGCCCGCGCATCTGCAACTGCGCTGCACGAACTGCAACGTGACGCCAGCACTGCAAAGCGTGACCAGCCTGCGCAACGCCACCGTTACGGCCAGCGGCACGCTGCGCGTGGATGGGCCGCTGCGCCAATTACGCCTCGTGCAGGCCGCAGCCGAGCTTTCGCAGGTATCTATCGCCACCCATGCGATGACACTGGCGGCGATGCAGCCGGTGCATCTCTCCCTGCAGGAGGGCGTGGTGCAATTGCAATCTGCACACTTGCAGGGAATGGATTCCGATGCGACCGTGAGTGGAAGCGCTGGGTTGCTGGATGGCCAACGCCTGAGCGCGCGTGCGGATGGCCACATCAACGCAGCCATCGCGGACACATTTGCTGCAGGCTTGAACGCTACCGGCGAAGTGCGTTTTTCTGTCCGCGCGTATGGAACCGTGCCGCATCCTCTTTTTACCGGCTCGGTGCAGGTCGTCAATCTCAACGCGCATTTAACCAACCTGACCAACGGTCTGAGTGCTGCAAACGGAACGTTGGCATTTGATCAGGACCGTCTGGTGATTCAGCATCTCAGCGGTTATACCGGCGGAGGGAAAATTGATCTGACCGGATTCGCCTCCCTGCACAATGGACTGGCGCTGGATGTGACTGCGAACGCGCAGAATGCACGCATTCGCTATCCGAAGGGCATTACCTCCACTGCAAATGTTCACCTGCACCTGAATGGTTCTCCGGATGCGTTGCTGCTGCGCGGCAATATTATGCTGACGCGTTTTGCAGCCAGTCAGGATGTGGACTTGGCGGCTTTGGCCGCCACTGCGCAATCGATGAACGCACCCATTGATCCATCTTCCTGGTTAAACCGCGTGCATCTGGATATTCATCTCACTTCCACGCCGGAATTAGGATTCCAAAATTCGTTTGCATCTTTGGCTGGCGATATTGATTTGCACATTCGCGGCACGCTGGCTAATCCCTCTGTCTTGGGGCGGATCGACATTACACAGGGCAAGGCCACCTTCGCGGGCACGCAATACGATCTGCAACGAGGCGACATCGTCTTCGCCAATCCGGTGACGATTGAGCCAGAGATGAACCTGCAAGCCACGGCGCGCGTGCGCGATTACGACATCATCATCAACCTGACCGGCTCCGCAGAGAAGATGCAGATCAACTACCGCTCTGAGCCGCCGTTGTCCCAGTCCGATGTACTGGCATTGCTCACGCTGGGCCGTACGAATGAGGAGGCTGCTCTCTACGGCGAACAGCAACAGGCTGGGGCGGACACCACCGAGGAATCGCTGCTGGGCGGAGCGCTGAACACCGCCGTCAGCGGGAGTGTGTCACGGCTGTTTGGCGCAGCCAGCGTGCGCGTGGATCCCAACTTCGTCGGTGTGCTGGGCCAATCCACGGCACGCGTCACGGTGGAGCAACAGGTGGGTCGCAAGATCACGCTGGTCTTTGCCACCAACGTCAACACCACCGCACAGCAGCTTTTGCAGGCGGAATATGACTTTACACGCAACTTTTCCATCATCGCCGTGCGTGACGAGGCCGACGTCTTCAGCCTCTACTTTCAGATTCGCGGCAAGCACCACTAATTCTGCGGTAGCATGGCTGCGAACGCGGAGGAGTACCATGCGGCTGCAAAACTATTTTCGACGGGGCAAAGAAGCCGGATTGCTGGTGGGCATTTGTCTGCTTGGCATAGGAGGAATGCCCGCAGGGGCGCGAGCGAAGTCGGATACGGAGGCAAAAATCCAAGCCAAGCTGGACAAAGAACTGCATAAGAAAAAATTTCAAGGCGTGCAGGCCAGTGTGGACGACGACGTGGTCACGTTAACGGGAACAGTCACGCTCTACGCATACGAGGCGGAGGCGGTGAAGATGGCCCAGCACGTGGATGGCGTACACGCCGTGCGGAATGGCATCGCCGTTGCCGGTCCGGAGATTTCTGATGCACAGTTGCAGCAAAAAATCTTGCAAAAAATTCAGATGGACCGTGCTGGCTTTGGCGAGGTCTTCGACGCCATTAGCGTCATGGTGCAGCAAGGCGTGGTCATGCTCGGCGGTCATGCCGTCGATCCAACCACGCTGGAATCTGCGGTGGCCATCGCCAGTTATATGCCGGGCGTCAAGGCCGTGATCGATAACATTCATGTCGATCCACTCTCCCCCATGGATGATCAAATTCGCGCGGCAGAGTTCAACGCCATTTACAACTACGGCCCGTTGCAGCAGTACGCAACCCTGCCAATTCGCCCCATTCGTATCTCCGTGCAGGATGGCCGCGTCACGCTCTACGGCGTGGTTTTTACCGCGATGGACAAGGAGATTGCGGGAATGCGCGCCAATCAGGTTCCGGACGTCTTCCGCGTCACGAATGATCTGCAGATTGTCGGGCAAGCGCGCGAGTGAGGGGGTATTTTCATCGGCGGGTATGCCTGTAGACTGAATTCTAGAGTCTTGCCATGCAATTTTTCTCACAAACGCGCACCACGCTCGAAA
>JAJZMO010000149.1 GCA_021798235.1 Acidobacteriota bacterium
CGATGCACCATTACCGGCTGATGCCGCTCGCCATCTTCGCCAACATACTCCAGCTCAAAACGCGCGGGCAGGTTGAAGTCAAACTGCACCGTGGAGAGCTGCCACAGGCGATCGAGACAATCGACCAGCTTGATGTCGATCTTCGGCCCGTAAAAGGCCGCCTCGCCCGCGATGGTTTTGTAGGGAATGCCCTTGCGTTCCAGCGCGCGTTGCAAGGAGCCGATGGCCAGCTCCCACTTGTCATCGCTGCCGGCATAGCTCTTGCGATCCTTGGGGTCCCACGTCGACAGCTCGACCTTGAACTCAGCGAAGCCGAAGGTGGTCAACACGCTCTGCGCGAAGTCGATGCAGGCGACCACTTCGTCTTCAATCTGGCCCGGCGTGCAGAAGATGTGCGCATCGTCCTGCGTAAAGCCGCGCACGCGCAGCAGTCCGTGCATGGTGCCGCTGCGTTCATAGCGGTAGACGTTGCCCAGCTCGGCCAGACGCACGGGCAGGTCGCGGTAACTCTTCGGCGAATTTTTGTAGATGAGAATGTGGCCGGGGCAGTTCATCGGCTTCAGCCGGTAGTCGGCATCGTCCAGCTCCATGGGCGCGTACATGTTTTGCGAGTAGAAGCCCTCGTGCCCGCTGATCTTCCATAGCTCCTTGCGCATGACGTGCGGCGTGTAGACCAAATCGTAGCCGCGGCGCACGCACTCGGCGCGCATCCAGTCCTCCATGGTGCGGCGAATGATGCCGCCCTTGGGATGCCAGAAGATGAGGCCCGCACCGGCGACCTCTTGAATCGAGAACAAATCCAACTGCTTGCCCAGCACGCGATGGTCGCGGCGCTGCGCTTCTTCCAGGCGTGCGAAGTGCTCGTCCATCTCCTTTTTATTGAAGAAGGCCGTGCCGTAGATGCGCTGCAGCTGCGGATTTTTCTCATCGCCCAGCCAGTAGGCTCCGGCTAGGTTGAGCACCTTGAATGCTTTGACGCGGCTCGTGGAGGGAACATGCGGCCCGCGACAAAAGTCCACAAACGCGCCGTTGCGATAGAGAGAGATTTTTTCTCCCGGTTGCGTGAAGCGCTCGATGAAGTGCAGCTTCATAAAGTCATTGTCGGTGCGGAAGCGGGCCAGTCCCTCTTCGCGCGGCTGCCATTCGCGCTGGAACTTTTCATCGCGCGCGACCACCTCAGCCATTTTGGCTTCGATGCGTTGCAAATCCTCCGGCGTAAAGGGCGTGGGCCGGAAAAAATCATAGAAGAAGCCGTTGTCGGTTGCAGGGCCGTGGCCGAGCTTCGTTTCTGGGAACAGCTCCAGCACGGCCGTGGCCAACACGTGCGCGGCGGAGTGGCGCAGCACGCGCAGCGATTCGGCGTCTTTTTCCGTCAGCAGGCGCAGGGCCACGTCTTCCGTCAGCGGCTGCGTCAGATCCACGATGCGCTCGGCGCTGGCGTCTTCCGCGGCGTACATGGCGGCTTCGCTGGGAGCGTCGTTGGCCGTGTGGGTGTTGCCGGGCGCGTGCGTGGGGCGAATCTGCGCTGCGATACACGCAGCGGCCAAGCGCGGCGAAATACTGTTGGCAATCTCCAGCGGCGTGGTGCCCGCAGGCAATGTGCGCTGGCTGCCATCGGGCAACTGAACCTGAATTGTAGTTTGCGATGTGCTCATGGTGTATGTGGAATGCTTCTCTTCTTTGAGGATACTTGTTTTGCCGCGCCTAGCTCAGCAGCTTGGCGGCTTCCTGTGCAAAGTAGGTGACGATGAAGTCCGCACCCGCGCGACGAATCGACAGCAGCGACTCCAGCAGGGCACGGTCGCGCTCCAGCCAGCCGCGGGCAAAGGCCGCCTGCAGCATGGAGTATTCGCCGGAGACTTGATAGGCGCCCAGCGGCACATCAAAGCGCGCGCGCGCCGCGTGAATCACATCGAGATACGGCAGCGCAGGCTTCATCAGAATCATGTCCGCGCCCTCGCCTAAGTCGAGTTCGATCTCACGCAGAGCCTCACGCAGATTCGCGCCATCCATTTGATAGCTGCGGCGGTCGCCAAATTGCGGAGCCGAATCGGCGGCCTCGCGGAAGGGGCCATAAAACGCGGAGGCAAACTTGGCTGCATAGGAAAGGATGGGCGTCTCTGTGCACCCGGCGGAATCGAGTGCGGTGCGCATCGCGGCCACGCGGCCATCCATCATGTCCGAGGGCGCAACAATGTCCGCGCCAGCCTGCGCGAGGGAAACCGCCGTTTTGGCCAGCAGCGCGAGGCTGGCATCGTTGTCGACGGTGAAGGCAACGGCGGAATTTTTTTGCGGATGCACCACGCCGCAGTGGCCATGCGCGGTGTACTCGCAGAGACAGACATCGGCGATGAGGACCAGCGAATCCAACGCGCGTTCTTTCTTGAAGGCGCGCAACGCCTGCTGCACGATGCCGTCTGCATCCCATGCGCCGCTGGCCTGGTCGTCTTTGCTTTCTGGCAGGCCGAAGAGCAGCAACCCGCCAATGCCCAGCGCGGCGGCGGCTTTAGCCTCTTCGATGGCTTGATCGATGGAGAGATTGAAGACGCCGGGCATGGAGCCGATCTCGCGGCGCACACCCTGCCCCGGGCAGAGAAAGAGTGGCGCAATCAATGCGCCGGGGTGCAGGTGGGTTTCGCGCACCAGGGAGCGCAAAGCGTCTGTGCGGCGCATCCGCCGCATGCGGGTTTCAGGGTAGGCCATCGCCTTTGATTCTAAGGCCGCGCACTGGTTTTGTGCGCCCACTTTGTGATGGCGTGGGGGTTAGCGTTCCTCAGGCCCTGCGGCAACGATCTGTGC
>JAJZMO010000275.1 GCA_021798235.1 Acidobacteriota bacterium
GGTTCCTGCACGTGGCGGTCGAGTTGCAACACATCGCCCGGCCCTAATTCGAGCACCTTGCGCAGCGGCATCTCCAAGGCTCCAAAGCGCAGCGTTGCTTCGAGTTCAATATCCAAGAGCAGATTCAACCGCTCGGGATGTGTGCGGAAGGGACTGGACTCCTCCACCGAAGCATCCTGGCGTCGCCATGCGGAACGCTCCTCCGCCTCGGCAGCGGCGCGTTCCATTTCCTCCGCAGCCACGCGATCGGCCTCGGCTTGCTGCGCGCGCCGTTCGGCGGCGGCCTCGGCTTCCGCCTGCGCTTGGGTGGGTGCCTGCGCGGACGCGGACGCGGGCGCGGGCGCTGCCTCGGACGTGGGCGCCACGGCCTCTGCTGGCGGCATTGCTGCCTCCGCGACAGGTTGTTCCGATGGCTGCAGCACAACGCGCAGGCGAATGCTCAGGGCAATCTCGCCCGTGCGCAGGGTGTAGGCCTGCGTTGGCTCCGGCTCTGCCGTACCGGCAGCCTCGGTTTCCTCTGGCTCGGCGGCGCGCAGGGAGCGCACCTCGGCGTGATACTCGCCCGTGCCTTCCCCCTGCAGCCGCGCAACAAAGGGCGGCAGCGTAGCTTCTAAAAAGGACTTCCATGCGCCGAGCAGCGCCTCATCAAGCGGAGCGAGAGGATCGCTGGCCTGCTGCGCAGACAGTTGCACCAGTTGCACCAACTCTGCACCCGGCATGGCGATCGACAACTCGCCTGTTTCCGCACCGGTAATGGCAATCGTGCTGACAAACAGCGGGGCCGAGCGCGGCTCGGTCACCTCATGCGTCACCGTCCATTGCGTGCCAGAGCGCTCCTCGAGCAGTCGCTCCAACTCTTCGATCCAGATTTGTATGTGGCCGGCCATGATCTTGTTCTCTCCAACTTCCCTTGCGTGTTTGCCGTGCTGTCCCGCTGCAATTTGTGCCGTTTGCTGTTGCTTATTCCGTCGATAGATTTAAGAGCGGATGATTTCGCCCCACCACCTGCGCCCCGCGATGTTCGCCTGCGCGCACCGGCAGCGCGTGAAAGAGCGCCATGCCAGCCACATGCAACTCTGCGGCCGTGGTGGCGGGCAGTCCCAACCGCAAGACCGTACCCGGCTGCATCGACTCCAATTCCATGGCGGCAATCCGCACGGAAGGCAATTGCAGGGATGCGCCCAGGCGCACCTGTTGCACCCGTTGCTCGACGCGCGCCAACATCTCCGGGGAACGACGCCGATTCTGGCGGCCCCAATCGGTAATCAAGCGGCGCAGAATCGTATTCGAAACCACGGAGGGAAAAGCGAGATTCAAAATTCCCTGCACCTGTGGCATGCGCATCTCAAAGCTGACGGAGAGCGTCTTCTCCGTTACCGCCATCAAACGGGCCAGTTGCGTCTGCATCTGACGTTTCTCAAAGCCGAAGGTCAAGCCCACCGGTTGCCAGGCTGCCGTCAACTCGCGGCAAATAATCTCGACCACGCTGCCAAGAATGCTCTCTTCAATATCGGTCAACTCGCGCACGGTGCAGGGCTTGCCCTCGCCGCCGAGCAGCAGGTCGATGACCGGCAGGGCCAGGTTCAGATCCAGCTGCAAAACGCAAATGGCCCCGATTGGCTCCAACCGGACGGAGCCCACATAGCTAATGTCCGGGATGCGTTGCAAAAACTCTGCATAGGGCAACTGTTCTGCGGAGACAAGATTTACGTTGAAATGCGTGCGCAGAAATGCACCCAGATTGTGCGTCAAATTGCGGGCGAAGATGTCGTTGAGCAGGCTGATGGCGCGCATTTGCTCGTTGTTGATTTGGCCTCCGCGCGAGAAGCTGAAGGGCTGCATCCGCGGATTGCGCACCTGGGCTTTGGGCGTTGCGGCCTTGGTGCGTGCCTGTTGAAAGAGCGCGTCGATTTCTTCCTGTGCCAGCGGCTTGTCCATGATCTGCCTCGAATTCTCCATCTCTGTTTCCGGGTCGCGTGCCTAGACTCACCACAATCGCTGGCGTGTCTCCTGCTTCCGGCTTAGTGTCGGCGGGGCGGGCACCTTGGCCGACGCCGTCGGCAGCGGAGCAATGGCATGGTTCAGAGAGGGCCGGGACGGCGCACTCTGCGCAACCGTGGCAGGGCGCAGGGTGCGAACTCGCGCCGATTGCGCCAGCTTCGCACGCAGGTGCAACACAGCAGAGGAGTGAATCTGGGAGATGCGCGACTCGACCACATTCAGCGTCAGGCCAATCTCCTTCATCGTCATCTCTTCGTAGTAGTAGAGCGTGAGCACGAGCCGTTCTTTCTCTGGTAGATCGCCAATGGCGGTAGCCAGACGCTCGCGCATTTCTCCCTTCAAGCAGCGAAAGAGCGGATCCTCCTCCGGGCTATTGGGAACATAAGCCAACTCCTCTTCGCCAGAGTCCTCGGTGTGCTCCACATGCAGACTGCCAATCTCCAACCCTTTCAGGTCGCCGAGCAACTGCTGATACTCGGCCAGAGAAATGCCCATCTCCACGGCAATCTCATTCTCCTGTGGGGTGCGTCCCATGCGCGCCGTCAGCGTTTGTATGGCCTCTTCAATGGCACGGCCCTTGCGGCGCAGCTCGCGCGGACTCCAGTCGAGTGTGCGCAGACTGTCCAAAATCGCTCCGCGTACGCGAAACTGCGCATAACTGCGGAACTGCACATTTTTGTTGGCATCAAATTTATTGAAGGCATCCAGCAGGCCCACCATGCCCGCGCTGACCAGATCGTCCATCTCGACGTGCTGCGGCAGGCGCTCATGAATGCGCCGTGCGA
>JAJZMO010000101.1 GCA_021798235.1 Acidobacteriota bacterium
CTTCTGCCAGCGTTGCGGCCTGTTGGCGAGCCTCAGTGCGCGTGGCTTCCAGCTCAACGCGGCGTTGCTCCAACCGCTGGGCTTCTTGTGCGCGCTGGATGCGCTCGGCCTCGCCTGCTGCCAATTGCTGCTCCAATTGGCGCTGGCGCTGCTCCAAGTCGGCGTACATCCGTTCCAGTCGCTCGGTGGCTCCGGCGGCTCCACGGCGACGCTCTTCCAAGCCAGCCAAGTGCGCGGTGGCCTCGGCCAGTTCCGCCTGCGCCGTTTCGCGGGCCGTGCGCAGCGCTTCGACGGCGGACTGCGCTTCGGTCAGTTTTTGTTCGGCGTTCTTGTGCTCATCTTCCAGCTTCGCAATCTGCTCGCGGCGCTGTGTGATCCATTCCGACTTTTCTGATTGCGCCTGCTTGTTGCGCTCCGATTGCAAGGTGCAATCCTGCATACGGCGATCAAGGCGCGCGGTTTCCGCCTCCAACTGGCGCAGAGCGGCACCGGTGTTGGCGGACTCCTGCTCCATCTTGCGGCGGGCGTCGGATTGCACTTCAATCTGGCGGCCCAGATCGGCCAGCGTATGCGCCAGTTCGGCGGTGTGCGTTTCTGCCTGGGCGAGTTTTTCTTCTGTCAGCGCCAGGGTCTGCTGGGCTTCGCGCAGTTCGCGCTTCAAGGCCAGCGGGCCTTCCACGCTGGGTTTGCCGCCGGTGACGGTGACGTTGTGGAAGCACTCGCCGGTGGGCGACAGAAAGAATGCCTGCGGATTTTCGAGGGCGAGGGTGCGCGCAGATTCTGAATCCGGCGTGACGTAGCCATCGCGCAGCTTGGGCAAAATGACTTCCAGCGACTGGCCAAAGCCGTCGAGGACGCGGATGCAATCCTTGAGGCGTACGACGCCTTGGCGCGGCGTGGTGAGCGGTGGCGGATCTATGGGCGCAAAGGAGAAGCGCGCCTGTGAGTCGTCAGGATGCACGAGGAATGTGGCGCGGCCATCGACATCGGCCTTGAGCAGGCGCATGCCTTCCTGCGCAGCATCCCAGCTTTTGACGACGATGTAGTTCAGTTCTTCGCGGAGAAATTCGTCAATGACGGCTTCATACTGATCGGCGACCTCAAGAAAATCCGCGAGGATGCCGACGGGAGCCAGACCGCCTTCAAGAGTTTTGGATCGCAGCAGATTGCGCACCGTGTCGGTGGAGTAGCTGTGGCCCTGGATCAGCGCTTCGAGCGAATTGCGGCGGCCCAGCAGGGAAGCGTGCTCGGCGCGAAGCTGATCAACGGTGCGGCGGGCCGTGGTCTCCTCGGCGCGCTTGGCTTCGAGCGATGCGCGCAGGGTTTGCAGATCGGCTTCAATCTGCCGCAGCGATTCTGTTGCGCTGCCAAAGCTGAGCGAGACCTGGCCGTGCTCGACGCCGAGGCGTTCTTGATCGGAGGCTAGGGATTGCCGCTCGGCCTGCAAGCGCTCCGCCTCGCGCTGCAAGCCTTCGAGTGTGGTTTCTCCCTGTAGAATTTGCTGGCGAACCTGATGCGCCTGATTCATCCAGTGGAGCATCTGGCTGCGCAGGGTTTCGATGCCTTGCTCGGCGGCAGAGAGATTGCCGGAGGCCTGCTGCGCGGCGGATTGGCGGGTTTGTGTGGCGCGACGGGCCTCATCGACGGCCTGCTGCGCCTGCGCCAGAAAGCTGCGGTGCTGGTCGCGTTCAGCGGCCATGCTGGCCAGTTGGGCGCGCACCTGCTCCAGCTCCGCCTGCGCGGAGTGGATGCGAATGACCAGCTCGGCGGCGCGCTCTTCGTTGGATTGCAACTGGGTGAGCGTGCGCTCCAGCTCGACGGTAGCGGCGTTGGCGCGGGACTGGGCTTCGCGCGATTGGTTCTCCAGCGTGTAGCCGTGCTGGACGGCTTGCTGCTGCTGCTGGTCGAGCGTGTCGATTTGTGCGCCCAACTCTTCCACGCGCGCGGTGAGCGCGGTGAGTTGTTCGGCCAGCGTGGCCGACTCCGCATCCATCCCCGTAAGGCGTGTGGCGATGACAACGCGCAGGCGCTGTTGCAGGTCTTGGCGCAACGCACCATAACGCTCGGCCTTGGCGGCCTGGCGCTTGAGCGAGTTCATCTGCCGAGTGACTTCATCGAAGATGTCATTGACGCGGGCCAGATTTTGTTTGGCCTGTTCCAATCGCAGCTCCGCGAGGCGCTTTTTGGTTTTGAAGCGGGTGATGCCTGCGGCCTCTTCGATGATGGCGCGGCGGTCATGGGGTTTGCTGCTGAGCAACTGGCCGACGCGCTCCTGCTCAATGATGGCGTAGGAGTCTGGCCCGAGGCCTGTGCCCATGAAGATGTCTTGAATGTCGCGTAGGCGGCAGAGTTTGCCATTGAGCAGATACTCACTGTTGCCGGTGCGGAAGAGGCGGCGCGTGATGACGATTTCCCCTGCGCGGGCCGGCGTGCGCTGAAATTTGCGGCGGCGAATTTTGAGCACCACGGAGGGCGAGCCAGGGTGTGCGGCGGATTCCGCTTCGCTGGCTTCGGCGGCTTCGACGGCGTGGTCTGGCGTGGCTTCGCCGTCTTCTTCTGTGACGGCTCCAGGTTGCAGCTCGGCGATGGTCTCTTCGGTCTCTTGCGCGGCGCGGGCGCGGACGGAGGCCTCATCCCAATCTTCTGACTGGGAGCCGGTCTCGTCCTCGGCGGAAGCCTCTGGGGTGTAGACCTCGGGGTCAATGAAGGTGAGCGCCACCTCGGCCATGCCGGTGGGCTTGCGCTCACGCGTGCCGGCGAAGATGACATCCTCCATTTTGATGCCGCGCAGGCTTTTGGCCGACTGCTCGCCTAGCACCCAACTGACAGCGTCAGAGATGTTGGACTTGCCGCAGCCGTTAGGGCCAACAATGGCCGTGAGGCCGGTGGAGCTGTCGCCTTCGAGGGCGATCTCTGTGCGGTCGCAAAAGGACTTGAATCCGAGGATGTGAATGCGCTTCAGTTGCAGCAAGGCGTAGGCCCCTTTCTACAGCCAGTTCCCCATCGCCCCAAAGGGCGAACTTGGCTTCACTCTAGCCCTTGGGCATGGGGAGGGTCAACACGGGGAACGCTATATCTTGTGGATAAGGAGTACAAAACCCCATCTGTGGCGGTGTGCCAAAATGGGAGGGCTGTGGCGACTCTTATCGTGCCGGATGCAAGGGGATGCAGGGGGGCAAACCCTAGGCTTCTGGTTTGCGGCGTTCCAGCTTGGCAAGCTGCGCAGTCCAGCCCAAAAAATGAAACAGAGCGCGCTTTTGATTCAGCACAAACGTCCAGAAGGCTAAAAATCCAATCGTCTTGGCGGGCCTGCCGGAGTAGGTCTCCACGCGCCACTTGAGATACTCGCTGCG
This sequence comes from Acidobacteriota bacterium, assembly GCA_021798235.1. The sequence goes on from JAJZMO010000101.1 coordinate 3,354, forward strand.
CCACGGTGTCAGGCGATTGCCGCGCGTTGCGTTCCATAGAAATCGAAGTGCGCCCAACATGCCCAGCCTTTCCTGCCCCCTAAGCCTATGCGGGCCTTACGCAGCGCCTTCGTCCGCCTGTTTTTGAGGGAAAACATCGCCGATGCGGCGAATCTTTGCGCCCACGCCGCGCAGCTTGTCCTCAATGCGCTCATAGCCGCGATCGATGTGATAGACGCGATCAATGATCGTCTCGCCCTGCGCCACCAGTGCGGCTAGCACCAGCGAGGCCGAGGCGCGCAGATCCGAGGCCATCACGGCCGCCGAGGAAAGCTGCGTCTTGCCGCGCACCGTGGCCGTGCGACCATCCACTCGAATGTTCGCACCCATGCGCACCAGCTCCTGCACATGCATAAAGCGATTTTCGAAGATGTTCTCGGTCACCTGGGACACACCTTCTGCCTGCGTGACCAGCGCCATGTACTGCGCCTGCATGTCGGTAGGGAAGCCCGGATACTCTTCCGTGGAAATATCCGCGCCTTGCAATTTGCCTTCGCTGCGCACGCGGATCGTGTCGGCTGCAATCTCACAGCGCACACCCACTTCTTCCATCTTGCGGATCAGCGCCGTCAAGTGCCCGGGATTGCATCCGGCGACGGTCAGGTCGCCCCCAGAGATGGCTCCGGCGATTAAAAATGTGCCCGCTTCGATGCGGTCGGGAATAATGCGGTGGCGCGCGCCGTGCAATCGCTCCCGGCCATGAATGCGAATCGTGGATGTGCCTGCGCCCTCGATCTTTGCGCCCATGGCCGTCAAGAGCGCGGCCAGGTCGCCCACTTCCGGCTCGCGTGCGCAGTTCTCCATCAGTGTTTCGCCATCGGCCAGCGTGGCGGCCATCATCAGGTCTTCTGTGCCAGTCACGGTGATTTTGTCGAAGACAATCTGCGCACCCTTCAGCCGCTTGGCGCGCGCCTCCAGGTAGCCGTGCTCCTGGGTAATCTCCGCGCCCATGGCCTGCAGGCCTTTAATGTGCAGATCAATCGGACGTCCACCAATGGCGCAGCCGCCGGGCATGGCCACGCGCGCCATGCCGGTGCGCGCAATTAGCGGCCCCAGCACCAGGGACGAAGCGCGCATGGTTTTGACAATCTCATAGCGCGCCACTGGATCCGAAAGGGAAGCGCAGCGGATGCGCGTGCGGTGGTGTGCGCGGCCATAGCCCAGTTCCACTTCCGCGCCCATGGAGGCGAGCAGTTTGCGCTCCGTCTCAATGTCGCGCACGTCGGGGATATTTTCCAGCGCAACTTCATCTTCCGTTAAAATCGCCGCCGCCATGCACGGCAGTGCGGAGTTCTTTGCCCCGCTGATGCGAATCGTGCCCTGCAGCGGAGTTCCGCCCCGCAGAATAAATTTATCCATGCTTGCGCCCGTGTTCCTTTAGAGTTCCATCACTGTGTCTTCAATGGCGCGGCGCACGTTACCATCCGCCTGTGCCAGTCTGCGCATTGCCTCCGGCTTGTCCACGTTGGCCTTGAGCATCACCAGCGCGATGGGCAGGCTCTTGCCGGCCACGCGAATTGTGCGCACCGCTGTGTCGCGGTCTACATTGCAAGCCAGCATCAGAATATGAATGGCGCGCTCCACCAGTTTGGAGTTTTTCATGTGTACGTTCACCATCAGGTTCTCGTACACATAGCCCAGGCGCGTCATGGCGCCGGTGGTAATCATGTTGAGAATCATCTTCTGTGCCGTGCCGGCCTTCATGCGCGTGGAGCCGGAGACGACCTCCGGGCCAACCTCGGCAACAATCGTCACCTCGGCCACGGTAGTCAGCTCCGTATTGTGATTGCAGGTGACGCCGGCGGTTTTGGCTCCGCAACGCCTTGCGTACTCCACGGCAGCCACCACGTAGGGCGTGCGTCCGCTGGCAGAGACGCCGATCACAATATCCTTGCGGGTCGGCCTGCGCCGCGCAATGTCGCGCTGGCCCAGCTCGCGGGAATCCTCATTCACTTCGGCTGCGGAGGCCAACGCCTTGGGCCCGCCCGCCATAATGTATTGCACCGTCTGTGGGGAAGTGGAGTAGGTCGGCGGGCACTCGGAAGCGTCCAGCGCCGCAATCCGTCCGCTGGAGCCAGCGCCCACGTAGAGCAAGCGTCCGCCATCGCGCAGGCAGCGGGCCACGGTATCGATGACGGTGGCAATCTCTGGCAACGCCTTTTTAATTGCGTTGGCAATCTTCATGTCTTCGTGGTTGATGATGCGCGCGACTTCCAGCGCGGACTTGGTATCCAGCCCATGAGAGGCCTCGTTCAGGCTCTCCGTCATCAGGTGCTGCAAATCTGTTATGACGCCCTTGCCGTTCTTTTCGTTTTTTTGTGTGCGAGGTGCGTCAACGCGGGTGGTTGGGGACATAAGCCTGGCTCTCCAAATGGTGCTGCTCTGATTGTAGCGCCGTTGCGCCGATCGGGCCTAAGGAACTTCTGCGCAGGTATCCGATTTTGCAGCCGTGCTATGCCCCAGGGATGTTTCTAAAATTTCGGAAACAGCTTTTCTGTTCGTGAATTTGCTACAAATGCCTCCGAGGCTACACACAGGATCCAAGATCCTCGCTCAGGTAGCAGTGTAGGGCTGCACCAAAAATGCTGCCAAAATTCGCCCGGGGCGGTATACTGTACAGGTGACGATCGCAACCTCTTCCGCCTCCTCCCATGCCAACGGTTCCCCGAAGGATTCGGGTAGCCAACGCCGTGTTCTTCTGTTGAAGCCCCGCGGATTTTGCGCCGGAGTGGTGCGGGCCATTGATGTGGTCAAGATTGCGCTGGAGACCTTTGGCGCGCCGATCTATGTGCGCAAGGAAATTGTGCACAATCGATTTGTTGTGAATGAGTTGGCGGAAAAGGGGGCCATCTTTGTCAATGACATTGATGAGGTGCCCGAGGGCAAGCGCGTCATCTATAGTGCGCATGGTGTTTCGCCCGCCGTGCGTGAGCACAGCAAATTGCGCGGACTGAAGGTCATTGATGCCACCTGTCCGCTGGTGACCAAGGTACACGTGGAGGCGGTCAAGTTCGCCCAGCAAGGCTATTCGCTGGTGCTGATTGGCCACCGCGACCATGATGAGATTGAAGGCACGTTGGGTGAGGCACCGAGCGTGACCCAGGTTGTTTCCAATGTGGATGAAGTGGCTGCGCTGCAGGTGCCCGATCCCAATCGTGTTGCTTACCTGACACAGACCACGCTGAGCTTGGATGAGGCACGCGACATCATCCACGCGCTGAAGCAGAAGTATCCGAATATCGTTGGCCCGCACTCGCAGGATATTTGCTACGCTACGGAAAATCGGCAGGTTGCGGTGAAGAATGTCGCGCATCAGGCGGACTTGGTGTTGGTGGTGGGGTCGAACAATAGCTCCAACTCCAACCGCTTGGTTGAGGTCTCGCGCAATTTGGACACGCGCGCATATTTAATTGACAACTCCGATGCCATTCAACCAGAGTGGCTGAACGGAGTGCAGACGGTGGCCATAACGGCGGGTGCTTCTGCGCCAGAGGTGCTGGTGCAGGATGTGATCGGATACCTGCGCGGCCATGGATTCGATTCGGTGGAGGAGGTCGAAGTGATGCCAGAAAACGTGCGCTTCGGTCTGCCACCGGAGATCGTGCAGACCATCGCGGCTGCTCCCAAGCAGACTGCCGTGACGGTGCAGTAGCTTTTTCTGTTCCACGGAACGCCAAGAACCTTACGGGAGAGTTTCGGGTCAGAATCATGAGACCATCGCAATTTGACAGTTCAGTTGCATCCTTGCGTTTTGGCAGGGTGGATGCCGGCATGGATCAGGTGGAGCAGGCCATCGCTGGCTCCACGGAGTTTCTGTTCTCGTTGCAGCACCCCGATGGGTACTGGTGCGGAGAGCTGGAAGCAGATACGACGCTGGAATCCGACTATATTATGGTGCACACGCTGCTGGGCACCGGGGATCGCGGACGCATGGAACGCGCGTTGCGCGAGATTGAACGCCACCAGAACGCCGACGGCGGCTGGAGCATTTATCACGGCGGGCCGTCGAACATCAGCGCTTCGGTGAAGGCGTACTTTGCCTTCAAGCTGATGGGCTGGAGTGCGGAGCATCCTGTGTTGGTGCGGGCACGGCAGTGGATTTTGGCCCATGGTGGCGCAACGCAGGTCAACACCTACACCAAGTTGTACCTCTGTTTCTTTGGGCAGTATGACTACGATGCAGCCCCGGCGATTCCGCCGGAGATCATGCTATTTCCGAAGTGGTTTTATTTCAATTTGTATGAAATTTCTTCATGGTCGCGCGCGATTCTGGTGCCGCTTTCCATTGCCTACGCAAAGAAGCCATTCAAAAAGATTCCAGCCGAGCAGGGCATTGATGAGCTATTTGTCGGCGGACGCGAGAATGCAGATTTGCGTTTGCCGTGGGACAAAAACTTTTTCAGTTGGCGCAATTTCTTTTTGTTTCTCGATCGCATGACGCACGCCTTTGAGCGCGTACACATTCGTCCGCTGCGTGCGCTGGCCATCAAAAAGGCCGAGCGTTGGATGTTGCAGCGCTTTGAAATGTCTGACGGTCTGGGTGCAATTTTTCCGGGACTTCTGAACTCCGCGATTGCCATGCGCTGCCTCGGCTATTCCTTGGACGATCCGCAGGTGATTCGCGCGTTGGATGAGTTTGAGAAGCTCGGCATCGAAGAGCCGGCGGATGGAAAAAACAAGCCGGCAACCTTTCGAATGCAGCCCTGCGTTTCTCCCGTTTGGGATACGGCCTATGCCGTCTTTGCGCTCGGGGAGGCTGACGTGTCCAAGAAGGATCCACGGCTGTTAAAGGCTGTGGACTGGATGCTGACCAAGGAAGTTCGCCACAAGGGTGATTGGGCCGTGAAGGTGCGCAACACGGAGCCGGGCGGCTGGTACTTCGAGTTCAATAATGAGTTTTATCCCGACGTGGATGACTCCGCGCAGGTGTTGTTGTCGCTGGACAAGGTGGAAAATCCACGGGAGCGCTACCAGTATGAAGTGGCGCAGCGGGCGATTAACTGGGTCTTCGCCATGCAGTGCAAGAACGGCGGCTGGGCCAGCTTTGACAAAGACAACGACAAGATGATCTTCCAGTTCATCCCGTTCGCGGATCATAACGCCATGCTTGATCCAGCGACGGCGGACATTACTGGCCGCGTGTTGGAGATGCTGGCCGCCTATGGCTACACGCGCAAGGATGCGCGCGTGGAGCGGGCCGTGCAATTCCTCTTCCGCGAGCAGGAGCCGGACGGAAGCTGGTTTGGCCGCTGGGGAGTCAATTATCTTTACGGCACGTTTCTGGTGCTGCGCGGCCTGGAAGCCGTTGGCGTTTGGAATCACGAACCGCAGATTCAGCAGGCGGCGGAGTGGATTCGTTGCGTGCAGAATGCCGATGGAGGCTGGGGCGAAAGCTGTGCCAGCTATGATGATCCGGTACAGCGTGGCGTCGGCATCAGTACGCCTTCGCAGACGGCGTGGGCGATTCTGGGCCTGCTGGCCGCTGGAGATACGCGCAGCGACTCTGTGGCCAAGGGCGTACGCTGGTTGTTGCAACATCAAAATGCCGATGGCTCTTGGGATGAGAAGGAATACACGGGCACCGGCTTCCCGCGCGTCTTTTATTTGGCGTATCACTTGTACCGCAATTATTTTCCGCTGCTGGCGCTCACCACTTACCGGCGCGCGATGCAGCAGGAGCTTCCTGCGGCCCATGCAAACGCGCAGCTGTAGCAGCGCGTAGAATTAAGAAAGCATTCGGAGCAAACTAAGCCTATGGCAGTGCCGATTTCTCAGATGTGGACCGTGGCAACTTATGTGCTCAAGCAGCGCTGGAGTGGCCGCAAACAATATCCGCTGGTGTTGATGTTGGAGCCGCTTTTTCGCTGCAACCTGGCCTGCGCTGGATGCGGCAAGATCCAATATCCTGCGCATATTTTGAAACAACAGCTGACGCCGGAGGAGTGCTTCCGCGCGGTTGAGGAATGTGGCGCGCCGATGGTTTCCATTCCCGGCGGAGAGCCGCTGCTGCATCCGCAGATTGGCGAGATTGTTGCCGGCTTGGTGGCGCGCAAAAAGTACGTTTACATGTGTACGAATGCACTGCTGCTGAAAGAAAAGATGGATCTGTTTCAGCCGAGCAAGTATTTGACCTTCTCGGTACACCTGGATGGACAGCGGGAGCATCATGATTTTTCCGTCTGCCGCGAAGGGGGCTATGACATCGCGGTGGAAAGCATCCGCGAGGCGGTGCGTCGCGGCTTTCGCGTCACGACCAACACGACACTCTTCGATGGTGCTGACCCGAACAGTGTGCGCGCCTTCTTTGATGAGGTGATGTCGTTTGGTGTGGAAGGCATCGTGCTTTCGCCGGGATATACCTATGACAAGGCTCCCGACCAGAAGCACTTTATGGGCCGCGCGCGTTCGCGCCGCTTGTTCCGTGCGATTTTGTCGAACCGCAAGCGGAGCTGGAAATTCAACATGTCGCCGCTGTTCTTGGAATTTCTGATGGGCAAGCGCGACTACCAATGCACGCCATGGGGTTCTCCAGCCTACAACATCTTTGGCTGGCAGAAGCCATGCTACTTGTTGCAGGATGGCTATGCGGATACATTTCAAGAACTATTGCAGACGACAGACTGGGCCAACTATGGCACCGAGTCCGGCAATCCCAAGTGCGCCAACTGCATGGTGAGTTGTGGCTATGAGCCGTCCACGGTGAATCACGCTTTTGGAACGTTGCCGGGATTTTTGGGCATGATCAAGGCCACACTTTTCAGTCGCTATGCGGACCGTGGTGCGCTCGAATTGTTGCAACAAGAGGTGCGTCCCGTGCATTCCTTTAATCCCCTGGTGCAGATTGAAACCGCACCCGCCGAGCGCATGGAAGGGCAGCACGCATGAACCAGACAGATACATTGCAGCAGCCCGTGGAAGCGCAAGAGGTTTCGCCGGGATTTGCCCATGACAACCTGGAAGGCTGGGTTCCATCGATGGCCACGCCAGAGGAAGTCTTTGACGCCATGGAAAAGGCATTTGATTTTCGCGGGGACGTGACGATCACGCTGAAGGCTGGCAGCAAGATTGAGGGCTACATTTTTGACCGCCGCGCCATGGGCAACATTTATCAGTCCAGCGTGCGCATCATTCCCAAAGACACCAAGGAACGCATCACAATTCCATACTGCGAGATTGCATCGCTGGCCTTTACCGGGCGCGATACTGCGGCAGGAAAAGGCTGGGAAGCGTGGCTGCGCAAGTATTGGCAAAAGAAAGAAGCGGGCGAGAAAAATATCGGCATTGAGGCCGAATCGCTCGACTAGTGCTTGTTCGTATGAGTGTTCACGGTGGGGAAGGAATGTGGTGCTGACCTTGCCTCCCACCCAAGCCCAAAGACGGATGGAATGGGGGCACTCGAAACAGAATGGACACCCAAGATTTTTTGAACACTGGGCATACAGGGCACAGTTGCGGCATCTCTCGCTGATCCATACAAGCGTTGCAACACTGGCGCAAACAAACGGATTCCCATGAAAATTTTTCTTACAGGCGCAACGGGCTTTGTCGGTGCACATGTGGCGCGTGCATTGGAAGCTCAGGGTGCGCAACTGCGACTGCTGGTACGCGCCAGCAGTCGCACAGATCATCTGCAATCGCTGCATGCGGAGCAGGTCATCGGGGATCTGCGCCAAGCGCAGGCACTGCGTCCAGCACTGGAAGGCTGCGAGGCTCTGGTGCATGTGGCTGCGGATTATCGTTTATGGGTACGCGATCCGGAAGCCATGTACGCGGCCAATGTCTACGGCACGCGCGAACTGCTGCGCGTGGCTGCGGAGGCAGGTGTGCAGCGGGTCGTGTATACCTCCAGCGTGGCTACGATGGGTTTTCGCATGGATGGAACCATCGTGGATGAAAATTCTCCAGTGACGCTGATGGACATGATTGGCCATTACAAGCGCTCCAAATTTTTGGCTGAACAAGAGGCCGTGAATGCGGCGCGCAAAGGTCTGCATGTGGTCATTCTGAATCCCACCACTCCGATTGGCGCCGAAGACGCCAAGCCGACGCCGACCGGTCGCATCGTGGTGGATTTTTTGCGGAGAAAATTTCCAGCCTATATGGATACCGGCTTGAATCTGGTGGATGTATCGGCCGTGGCTACAGCGCACGGGGCCGCATTGACGGTGGGTCGCTCCGGTGAGCGCTACATCCTGGGCGGAGAAAATTTAACCCTCAAGCAAATTTTGGATCGCATGGCTGCGATGACCGGACTGCCTTCCCCGAAGGCGCGCGTTCCGCACGCAGTGGCCATGGGTTTTGCTTATTTTGATGAATGGGTGAACGGACGCCTGTTGGGCCGTGAGCCGCGCGCAACCGTGGAAGCGGTGCGCATGGGGAAGAAGAAGATGTTTGCCTCCTCTTCCAAAGCGGAACAAGAATTGGGCTATCGCGCACTGCCCGTGGATGCAGCATTGCGTGCAGCGATCGACTGGTTTCGTGCGCATGGATATGCACCGAACGCATAGGCAACAACCCATGAAGCCAAAGATTGCCATCATCGCCGCACTGCCTCGCGAGATTGCAGAATTGGTACGCGGCTGGAAGAACGAGAGCCACTCCAAAGAAAAAATATATGTCTATACGCGCGGCCAGGCCGTGGTTGCCTGTGCCGGCATGGGGGGACAACGGGCAGCGCTGGCCACGCGCGCGGCTTTGGAACATGGCCCGTTCGTGCAGATATTTTCCGTGGGCTGGGCGGGAGCCTTGCGTGCGGAGATCGCTGCGGGCACAGTTTTGCGTCTGGCTCATGTGATCGATGCTGCGACCGGAGAAAAATTTGCCTGCACGCAGGGTAGCGGAACGCTGGTGACCGTAGCCCAGGTTGCCGACGTAGAAGCAAAGCGCATTTTAGCCGCGCGACACAATGCCCATTGCGTAGACATGGAAGCCGCCGTTGTGGCGCGCATCGCAGCAGCGCAGGGAATTGCCTTTGCAGCGATCAAGGCCGTCTCTGACGTGCTCGATGCAGAGCTGCCGCCATTGCAAGCATTCACTACGGACGATGGATGGTTCCGCGAATCAGCCTTTGCTGCGCATATTGCCGTGCGTCCGTGGCTGTGGCCGGGCGTACTGCGCATGGCGGGCAACTCCGCGCGCGCGGCGCACAATCTGTGCATGGAACTGCGTAGTATGCTGCAAGCATACGAAACGGAAGCGATGAAATAAAAAGGAAGCAACGGAGCATGGCGACGGCATCCCCACAACAAATATCCATCGAGAACTCCATCCCCGAAACAATGCGCGCCGCTGTGTATCGCGGCGAGAATGATGTGCGTGTGGAGACGGTGCCCGTGCCTGCGATTGCCCCCGGCGAAGTTCTGGTGCGCATTCACGCTTGTGGAATTTGTGGCACGGACCTAAAGAAAATCCACACCGGCTCCCACAGCGCCCCGCGCATTTTTGGGCACGAGATGGCCGGAGTCATCGCGGCAGTGGGGGAGAATGTGCGCGGTTGGCAAGTCGGCGATCGCGTGATGGCCTTCCATCATATTCCCTGTGGCGATTGCTATTACTGCCGCAAAAAAACCTTTGCCCAGTGTGCAGTGTACAAGCGTGTCGGCTGCACGGCTGGGTTTGAACCGGCTGGCGGCGGCTTTGCTGAATACATCCGCGTGATGGATTGGATTGTCGAGCGCGGCATGATTCGCATTCCAGAAGATGTGCCCTTTGAGCAGGCGATTTGGATTGAGCCAGTGAATACCTGTTTGAAAGCGGTGCGCAATTTGCAGATCGCATCGGACGAGACGGTGCTTGTAATCGGGCAGGGGCCGATTGGCATTCTGCTGGCTGCGCTGGCACAGCGGACGGATGCGAAGGTACTGACCTCGGATTTGTTTCCAGAGCGGCATCGGGTGGCCGCGCAGTTTGGTTTGCAGCACGCCATTGATGCCAGCCGGGACGATGTGGTTGCTGTGGCCAAGGCGCACACTGAAGGACGTGGAGCCGATGTGGTGATGGTGGCCGTCGCCGGTAAATCCCTGATCCGCACTGCGATGGATGCCGCCCGGCCCGGCGGGCGCGTCATGCTGTTCGCGCATACGCAGCATGAGGAGGCAATTTTTGATCCAGCGGCAGTGTGCATGGATGAAAAAGCGCTGCTGGGTTCCTACAGCGCATCGGTGGATGTGCAGCAGGAAGGCGTGCAGCTCGTTTTGCAGGGCTACCATTCCGGATTCGATCTGACGCGCTTGATCTCGCACCGCTTCCCACTGGAGAAGGCGGCGGAGGCCATCGAATTTGCCTCGCAACCCAAGCCGGATTCACTCAAAATTGCCGTGCTGCCCTGATCTGCGAAAATAGAAGCAGGACAACCATGCCGACTGCAACACACACCATGCTGGCCGCTGTTTTATATGGCAAGGAAGACTTGCGCGTGGAACAGTTGCCGATGCCAGAACCAGCGGAGGGCGAGATCGTCGTGCGGGTGCGCGCGGCGTTGACCTGCGGCACGGATTTGAAAGTGTACCGGCGCGGCTACCACGCAAAAATGTTGAAGCCGCCCATTCCCTTCGGTCACGAGCTTGCGGGCGAAGTGGCTAGCGTGGGTGCGGGCGTGACGCGCTTTCGCGTGGGTGACCGCGTGGTTGCGTTAAATTCTGCACCCTGCGGAGCGTGCGATTTTTGCCGCTGGGGACAGGAAAATCTCTGCGATGATTTGCTCTTTAACAATGGAGCGTATGCCGAATACATTCGCATTCCGGCTCGCATCGTGGAAAAGAATACGCTGCCCGTGCCTGATGCGCTCGCGTTGGAACACGCGGCCATGACCGAACCGCTGGCCTGCGTACTGCAGGGCATGGACGAAACGGGCATTCAGCCGGGGCAACAAATCGCAGTGATTGGCGCCGGACCGATCGGGCTGATGTTTATCCACCTGGCGCATAAGATGGGTGCAGAGGTGATTGCCGTGGTGCGGCGTGCGGCGCAGGCGGAGACAGCCAGACGCTTTGGTGCAAAGCATACGGTGGAGGCGACTCCGAACATGGAGGCCGCGGATGTGATTGCTGCCGTGCGCGCACATGCGCCCATGCAGCGCGGAGCGGATGCAGTGATCGAGGCTGTGGCCACTCCGCAAACATGGCAATGGGCTGTGGAGATGGTGCGCAAGGGGGGAGCGGTAAATTTTTTTGGCGGTTGCGCAGCGGGCACGACGGTGGAGCTGGATACCAACCGCCTGCACTACAATAATTTGACGCTTCATGCGAGCTTTCATCACAGGCCAAGCGTGTGCAGGCGCGCCCTGGATTGGATCGCCAGCGGAGAATTGGATTGTGCTGGATTTTTGACGGCGCGCAAGCCGCTGGCAGAAATTGTGCCAGTTTTTGCGGAAATGATGAATCGCGCCGGCGATGCGGCGGCAAACATTAAGACGGTGGTGGTTCCGTAAACGATGACGACGCAAACCAATCCGGTGGAAGCAGCGGTACTGGCGGCGGGATGGAACAAGCTGCCTGCGCTGTATCGCGTGCCAGAAAAAACACCTTCACTGGCGGAGGCTCTGGAGTATTGCCGCACGCTGGCCGAGTCGCACTACGAAAATTTCCATGTGGCAACTTGGTTCTTGCCGCAACGTTTGCGCCCGCATTTTCACAGCATATACGCCTATTGCCGCATCTCGGACGACTTGGGCGATGAGGTGGGCGATGCAGGGCAGTCGCTGGCGCTGTTGGATTTTTGGCAGAGGGAATTGGATGCCTGCTATCGCGGCGAGACGCGGCATCCAGTTTTTGTTGCGCTGGCGGAGACGATCCGGCAGTGCGAAATTCCCAAAGAGCCGTTTGCAAATTTGCTGAAGGCCTTCCGGCAGGATCAAACGGTGACGCGCTATGCGACGATGCAGGATGTTTACGGATACTGCGTCAACTCTGCGAATCCCGTGGGGCAGTTGGTGCTCTACGCCTGCGGATATCGGGATGCGGAGCGCTTCGCGCTTTCTGACTTTACCTGCACTGCGCTGCAACTGGCCAACTTTTGGCAGGATGTGAGCGTCGATTATTTAAAAAATCGCATTTATCTTCCGCTGGAAGACATGCGCCGCTTTGGCGTGACCGAAGAGCAGATTCGTGAGCGGAGATGCACAGACGAATTTCGTGCATTGATGAAGTTTGAAGTTGAGAATGCGCAGAAGCTGTTTGAAATGGGGCTGCCCCTGATCGGCAAGCTGGATGCGGAGTTGGCTGTGGACATTGATCTGTTCAGCCGTGGTGGGCAAGAGATTCTGCGCGCGATTGCGCGGAATAATTATGACGTGCTCAGCGCGCGTCCATCTATCAGTAAGCCACGCAAGCTGGTTTTACTGATGCGCGCATTGACGAAAAAACTTTTTCCGGGGCGCGCCGCGTGAGCCTATCCATTGAGCAGGCCTATTCTGCCTGCAACACGATCGCTCGTCGTGAAGCGAAGAATTTTTATTATTCCTTTCTCGTGCTGCCGAAGCAGAAGCGGCTGGCCATGTACGCCATGTACGCATTTATGCGCCATGCCGATGATCTAGCCGACGATGAAACGCTGCCGGTGACCGAACGCCGCGAGAAGGCCAAGGCATGGATTGCCGAGTGGCGGCGAGCGGCATCGGGCGCGCAGACGGAGAATCCCGTCTTCATCGCCGTGCGCGACGTGCAGAAGAAATTTAAAATTCCCAGCGAGCTGCTCGAACAATTGATTCACGGCACCATGATGGATCTGATGCCGCAGACAGCGGAGCCGCAACCGTCAGCCGCGTTTGTGGAAGATGCGGAGGATGCAGCCAGCGGCTATTCCTATCAGGTGTACAAGAACTTTGATGACCTGTATCAGTACTGCTACTACGTTGCCTCGGTCGTTGGCCTGGTCTGCATTCGCATCTTTGGGTATACGGATAAGCGCGCGGAGAAGTTGGCGGAAGAGACGGGCATCGCTTTCCAGTTGACGAACATTCTGCGCGATGTGCGCGAAGATGCCGAGAGGGGACGTATTTATATTCCGCTGGAAGATTTGCGCCGCTATGACGTGCGCGTGGAGCACTTGGCCTCGATGCGCGACAATGAGCTGATGACGCTGAACGCGAAGCTGCTATTGGAAATGGAAGCGCAGCGTGCGGAAAAATTTTATGCCTCGGCAGAGGCGCTGCTGCCGATGATGGATGCAGACAGTCGGCCAGCGTTGTGGGTGCTGGTGACCGTTTATCGCAGGTTGCTACACAAGATCATGGCGCGGCAATACCGCGTATTTTCTGAGCGCGTGAAAGTTCCCACACACGAAAAAATAGCAATCCTAGTGCGCGGTTTATGGAAGATGGCGCGCGCGCGCTGGATTTGAGGGCTTGCGGTTTCCATCATGAATGATCCCACCCCTGAGAACCGCACTGCAGCCGCACCTTTACGCACGGATGCGGAGCGGTACACGTGCGACGTGGCCATCGTTGGCGGCGGACTGGCAGGATTGGCGGCGGCATGCGCATTGTCCAGCGCAGGCGTGCGTGTAGTGCTATTGGAGCGTAGGCCGTATGTGGGCGGACGCGCATCCTCCTATGAACATCCGGGAACGGGCGAGGTGGTGGACAACTGCCAGCATTTACTGCTGGGCAGTTGCACCAACCTGATCGACTTTTACAAACGAATCGGCGCGCAGGAAAAAATTGTTTGGTTCGACCGGTTCACGTTTTTGGAGCCGGGCGGACGGCGCAGTCAGTTGCAGCCAGGATGGTTGCCTGCACCTTTGCACAACACGTTTGGATTTCTCTCGGCGCGCGCATTCAGCGTGGCCGATAAGCTGGCGATTGCGCGCGTAATGCTGGCGCTGCTCGGCGGCGTACCTGAGGACACAGAAGAAAACTTTGCACATTGGCTGGAGCGCCACGGGCAAACGCCCGGAGCGGTGGATCGCTTTTGGCGTCCGCTGATGCACAGCGCGCTCAATGACGATCTGGATCGACTCTCGGTGCGCTACGCAGGTTTGGTGATTCGCGCATCGTTTTTAAGCTCAGCGCGCGGCGGAGCCATGGGTTTTTCCTCGCTTCCGCTCAGCGAGCTATATCACCATGCCGTGGGTTACATTGAAGCGCACGGCGGAAGCGTGTTGTTGCGCACCAGCGTGGAAGGCTTCGCTCGTGATGTGCAGACGGGACGTTGGACGGTGCAGGCGCTGGGCGCGCAGGTGGACGCAGGAGCAGTCATTCTGGCGCTGCCGTTTGAAGCGACACAAAAACTGTTGCCTGCTTTGCCAGCGCTGGAGCCAGACGCGAAGAATCCATTGCCAGAGCAGATTGGCCACTTTGAACACTCGCCAATTACGG
>JAJZMO010000161.1 GCA_021798235.1 Acidobacteriota bacterium
CCATCGAATCCATCGATGCAGTCGCTGCGCCGATTCCATTTTCTACATGGCTGGACACCCTGCAAAACGCTGCCCACCGAACACTCTTTACCCTCGAAAGCCACGGTGCTCCAGTGCAGATTCTCGGCGTCGCAGAGTCAGCCGGCATTCCATTCGACGCAATCTGGTTTCTGGATGCCTCGGCCAGCTCTTGGCCAGCACACGGACAGGCGCAGCCCTGGATTCCCTGGCCGTTACAAAAGCAATTTGCACTGCCGTACGCGGACGCGCAGGCAGACTACACCCACACGTTGCACACAACACATCGTGTCGTTTCCTCTTGCACACAAGTTACATTCAGTTTTGCACTGGAATCCTCCTCGAAGGAAACAGGTCCATCCACAGGCTCTGCGCCCGCAGCCGTTCGCGTCTCTCCCGTCCTGTTGGATGTTCTGCCCAACACTCCCATAACGGATGCACGCAAGGTCTTTCCGCATTTGGACTCGTGGATGCAACCGACTGCATCTTTGTCCACACTCGAAATCGTCTCGGAGCCACCCGTCCCCTTACAGGCCGCATCGATCCGCGGTGGCGTGCGATTTTTGCAGCTTCAAGCCGCCTGCCCATTCCGTTCTTTTGCTGAGCTGCGGCTTGGTTCCGCATCGGTGCAAGAACCAGAGCCGGGCGTCGATCCGCGCACGCAGGGCAGTTGGATTCATGCGGCGCTGCGCAATTTCTGGTCGCAAGTTCCATCACAATCCCATCTCGTCCAATTGGATATTTCCCAACGGAAAAATCTCCTCTCACAGTGCATCCAGGCCGCACAAACAAAGGAGCGCGCGCATTTGCCCCAGGAAGACTTGCTCCTGGCCATTGAATCGGAGCGCATTGCGGAACGCCTGCTTGCATGGCTCGACGTAGAGCAGCAGCGCCCGGATTTTTCGGTCGTTGCCTGCGAGGAAAGCGTAGAGCAAGCTGAAATCGGCGGCGTCCAGTTTCGTTGCCGCATCGACCGCATCGATAAAGTTGATGATGGACTCGCTTTGCTTGATTACAAAACTGGCAATATATCTGCATCGGCGTGTAGTGGAGATCGCCCTGATGAGCCGCAGCTTCCTGCCTATGCTGTGCTCACACAGATGAACGACCTGCACAGTCAGCCATTGCGTGGCGTTGCCTTTGCCAGTCTGGCTGCAAAGCAGCCGCGCTTTCTCATCGTCCAGTCCCTTTCGCAAACATTTCAATGCACGGAACCGCGTAGATCCAAAAATGGTACTGGCGTCGTCGATGCAGACACGCTGGCTGCCACGGTGCAAACCTGGCGCAGCACACTGGAAAATCTTGGCAGTGAATTTCGCGCAGGCATGGCAATCGTGGATCCAAAGCATCCACGGAAAACCTGTGAGTATTGCGAACAAAAACTGCTGTGTCGCATTCAAGAAACAGAAATCCACCTGCAAGCCGTTACGGATGCGGATGACGATCCTGAAGAAGAATCAAAGGATGAAGCGCAATGAGCACAGAAGCGATGCAGCCCGAGGAATGTCCGCAGAGCGCGCCGCTGGACGACGCTGCCGAGCGCATGCGCGCCTTGGACACGACGCGCTCCATCCTCGTCAATGCTTCTGCTGGCTCTGGGAAAACGGAATTACTCATCCAGCGCTATCTAAAATTACTCGCGCAAGCCGAAGAGCCAGAAGAAATCTTAGCGATCACTTTCACCAGAAAAGCAGCAGCCGAGATGCTCGATCGCATCCTGAGTGAATTGCGCTCGGCTGAATCAGCCAACCCCGGAGACCCGCTATCTCGGCATAAAGAGTACACGCGCACTTTAGCCTTGGCTGCATTGGAAAACTCCACTGCACGTGGCTGGAATCTAACTCGCCAGCCCCACCGAATGCAGCTAAGAACGATTGATTCCCTCTGCGCCAACATCACGCAACGCATCCCCATCTTGGCGCAAATCGGCGCGGATGCTCGCACCGTAGAGGACGCGCAGCCTCTCTATCAGGCTGCTGCCCATGCCGCACTGTCCCATGCCTTGCAGCCACAGGGAAGTCTGACTACCGCTGCGCGTGCGCTCTTGCTGCACTTGGATAATCGCTTTGCCACTGCCAGAAAGCTGCTGGCAGATCTGCTGGCATCGCGGGACCAATGGGGCCATATTTTCCCGGTCGCCCAGGAGTTTTCATCATACAAGATGGATGCAATTCTTCATGAACGCTTTGCCGTTCACTTCGAACGACACGTGCAGAACGTTTATCAGCGCATCCAGGACGCACTCAACAAACAGAACGCACAAACCATTTTTTTCCTCATGCAGCACGCTGCACGCAATCTTTCCGCTGATCCGGATCAAAATAATCCTTACGTTGATTGTCTTTCGTGGAATAAGTTTCCTGATGCCACGCCAGACCATGCAGACTCTTGGAAACTCATTGCACAGTTTCTATTTACAAACGAGGACACCTTGCGTGCTCCTCGCGGAATCACGAAAAATCAAGGCTTCCCACCGAAGGACCCACGCAAAAAGGAAATGCTGCAACTATTGGCTCAGCTTGCAGACAACCCTATGCTTGTAGATGCACTGTGTGCGGTTCGTTCTTGCCCATCCCCCGGCTACAGCGAACAGCAAAAAAATGTTTTGCTCTCCAGCTTTCTTCTGCTGCGTTCTGCGCTTGTGGAGCTACAACTCGTCTTCGCACGCACAGGACAAACCGACTTCACGCAAGTTATGCTTGCCGCGCGCAGCGCGCTGCAACAAGACGCCAGCGGAGCCGCACTGGCACTCGGAACAAAAA
>JAJZMO010000207.1 GCA_021798235.1 Acidobacteriota bacterium
AGCACGCCCAGTGATTCGCGTGCCGTCAACAGTGTTTGTTGCGCATCGGCCAGATCGCGCTGGCGCTGCTCTTGTTCCAGCTCGGCCTTGATCACGTCGGCGTGGGCCACTTCGCGGCCCGCCTCCAACTTGCGCGTCAAATCCACAAAGCGCTGCGCCTCTTGTTCGGCTCGTTGCGCAGCGGCGCGTTTGTGTTCCGCAGCCAACTCCGAAAAATATGCCTGCGTAACGGTTGCGTGCAGTCCGCGCTGCGCAATCTCGGCCTCAGCCTTTGCCTGCTCCGCCTGTGCGGTTGTTTGCCGGTAGCGCGCCACTCCGGCCAGGCTCAATTGATCGGTGACGATGCCCTGGCTGATGTATTCGCGCACGCTGTTGTTGGCGATGAAAACCGGGCCTGTGGTTCCGGGCAACGGGCCGGAGTTTGGGATGCCATTGGGTTGGGTATAGAGCGCTTCGCCATGAAAGTTAGCCTGCGGCAGCAGGGTTGCCAGCGCAGCGCGACGAGCATAGATCGCACTGCCGCGCGCTGTTTGCTGCGCCAGCCAGAGCGGTTCGATTTTTTTTGCGCGCGCTTCTGCCTCTTGAAAATTGATATGGATGGGCGGGGAACCTTGCGCCTGCTGTGCAGGCAAGGCCGCAGCCCCTGCCAACAGAAACAGCTGCGTTCCCCATGCTGCCCAGCCTTGCCACAAGCGCCGGTTGCTGACGCGCACTTCGCGCTGATGTGCGGCCTCCGAATTTTTTCGCCGGGCGCTTTTCCCGTACAGCATGGAGCCTCCGCGCGCCAGCATTCCTGCCGAAGAACGCGCGCGCACTGCAAAATTTTCTGCAGCGTCCATTATGCGATACACAATCGACAAATTGCATGAATCGCCGCGGGTTTTTTCGTCTGCGCAAGGGGCCTTCGTTCGCGCGATTGCCACGTTATTTCGTGTCTAAATTTTGCACGCGATAGTTGCCGGGTATCTTCAAGTGAAACTGATCGTCTTCCAAAGGTATATTCACTTCGAGCTTTTGCACGGACAGGTGAATTTTGTACAGATCGAGCGGGCGCTCGATGGTGATCTCCGTGGGAAACTGCAGGGTGCCAAAGGTGCGGTACTGGCTGTAGAGCGCGCGCGTAACCAGCGTGCCCTTCCCGTTGTAAATGTCCTGCTGAAAGGGCAGCAGATTGACGCGGCTATAGTGAATGACGCGCACCGGCTCCAGTTCGTTGGTGCCGGGCATGCGGCGCAGAATGCCCAATTCGTAATCTGGCTCCTCCCGCAACCGCTTGCTGCGCGGCTCCCGGATCAGGCGCGTGGTGTTGGTGACGTAGACCAACTCCGTTGGCTCGACCTTGCGGATCAGCAAAGAGTCCAGAAAAACAAAGGGACGCAGATTCTCCAGCGAGTTCTTCGACGGATGCGTCAGCGTGCCCGCGCCTTCATAGGCCTTGTCCTTGGGGGGAATCAGCAGCAGAAAATGGCTGCCGTTGCTGGCCATGTCAAAGGCGCGCGTCTCCAGCACGGGCAACAGGCCCAGCACGCGCAGCATCTCCGGTTTGCGCAGCAGAATAAAGCCGCGCACCGAGGTGTAATCCGTCTCCTGCCCTTTGCTGGCCCCGCCAACAGAGGCTTGGATGGAGACGGTGGCGCGCAGCGATTGAATCGCATCATACTGCCGATTGACCATCTGGATGAGTTGGTCGGATGTAGCGGTCTGCACCACGCTGGCCGGCAGCGGCTTTTCCAGCACGCGCGTGTGCCGGTAACAGCCGGTCAAGAGCAGCAGCACCAGCGCGCTCCATCGCACTCCACTCTTGCGCGCGCGCAAATCTACTTGAGGATCCTTCACTGGCGGTTGCTGCTCCCTGACGCTTGGCTGTTGGCCGCGGCGTTGTGCTGCTGGCTGCGGTAGATGCTGACATTTTTCTCATGCTCGGCCAAAGTGGTGGCAAAGCGTGAGTGTCCCGGATGCGCCGGGTCACTTACAAAATATAAATAATCCGTGGCTGCCGGATGCAGCGCCGCGCGCAGCGATGGGTCGCCGGGATTGCAGATTGGCCCCGGCGGCAGCCCCGCACGCACATAGGTGTTGTAAGACGAGTCTGCCTTCAAATCGGACGCATAAATCGTTCCGCGATAGCGATTTTCCAACAGCGCCGCATAAATCACCGACGGGTCGGTATCCAGCGGCATCTTGCGCGCCAGTCGATTCGCAAAGACCCCTGCCACCAGCGGGCGATCTTCAGCGACAGGCGTCTCTCGTTCCACCAGCGAGGCCAACGTGACCGTCGCATGCACATTCTGCGTCAAGCCCAGCTGCTTGGCCTCGGCTCGGAAGCGATGCACCATCGTGGTGAGCACTTGGCGCGGAGTCGCCATCGGATTCAACTGATACGTGTCCGGGTACAGATAGCCTTCCAGGCTCTGCGCTTCCGGGTCCAGGTCGTGGATCAGATCGGTGTCCTTTTGCTCCGCTGCCAGAAAAACGGAGCGGCTGGCCAAACCTGCTGCAGCAGCAGCCTGGGCAATGTCAAAGATGTTGTACCCCTCCGGCACGGTCAGCGTCAGTGTGTATACATCGCCAGCGCGCAGGCGATCGTACACCGTCAGCAGCGAGGCAGGATGGTCAAAGCTGTACGCGCCGGCCTTAAGCGTGCCGCGCTTGTGCCGCGCCCACAGCACAAAGGCGAAGCGGCTGCGCAGGATTCCTTCCTGTTGCAACTGGCGGCCAATCTTCCATGCCGAGGAGCCGGGCGCGATAACAACAATGCGCTGCGTCCGCGGCC
>JAJZMO010000271.1 GCA_021798235.1 Acidobacteriota bacterium
CCTGGATCGGGTGAACTGGTTCTGGAAGTTGAGCATCGCGGCGCATAACTTGACGCGCATGAGGAGACTGATTCCGATGGAATTGCTGGCCCAATAGGGCCGAAGTGCGTCTGGATGCCGGTAAAACTGGTTTCGTCAACTTGATTTGGCCCCTTTTGATGGTCTGAATTGGCCCCACCTGAAGGCATGTGATTTGTTGTTCCGTGTTGGCCTTGGCGGAAGGAGCCCGAAGGGCGACTGGAGCCAAGGCCAACACGGGGCGGCGTAGCTGGCGTGGTCAAGCGGCGTTAAAAGGGCGATTCGGGCATGTGCTCCTCCGGTTTGAAGACATGATCGAAGGGCAGGCGTTGGCTGACGTTGCTTGAACCGAGCCTGACCTCGAACTCAGTTTGGTTGCTGCCCAGGCGCAATCGAGTCTTACGACCTCTGCCAGCCTGGTCTCCACCTCCCGCCGGCCTTCGGTGTGGACATCCTCGCCCAGGCCTCCGATGTGCAGAGCCTGCGGGAAGGCCGTCTGCACATCTTCGCTGAGGAAGATACCCGCGTGAGCTGCAGCTGGCTCTGCGCTTCGATCATCTCTGTCCCCAGCTCCGCGGCCGTGGTGAAGCGCACCCGTTCGCGCTGCCGACAGGCAGCCATGGCCAAGTGGCTCTTGCCCGTGCCTGTTTCGCCGATCAGAACGACGGGTTCCTTGCGCTCCATATACTGGCCCTGGCTGAGGTTCTTCACCAGGGCCACCGGGATGTGCGGCGCCGCCGGAAAATCGAACTCCTCCAGCGTCTTGACCGCCGGGAAGTGGGCCTCCTTGATGCGCCGGATCACGGCCCGGCGATCGCGTTCCTCGATCTCGGCTTCCAGCAGCGCTTCCAGATAACTCAGGTGCGACTGCTTCTTCCGCGCTGCTTCCTCGGCCAGGCGGGCAAACTGGTCGGCCACGGCAGTCGGATAGAGTTGACGGGCGTACTGCTGAATGGCGGCTTGTTCGATCGACGGGGATGAGTTCACTGGACCACCTCCGTCGTCACCGGCCAGGTCGCCATCCGCGAACCTGGGTCTGTCGGTGCAGTCTCTCGCCAGTTGGGTCGCAGTTGTTCGTAGGCCTCCATGCTGGGTTGCGGCCGGTCATAGCGCCGCAACGCGTCGATCTCCACCGCGGCCGTTTCCGAAGCTGTCGCCCTGCAGTCCACGCTGAGCGGATAGCGGATCGCGCTCAGACTGGACGTGCCCATCGCCAGCGCTTCTTCCACCGCCTGGCGCACGCGGGCTGCGCCATGGGTGCGGCTCAGTTGCAGCCCCTCGATCATGGCCCGCGTTCCGGCCTGGCGGCCCTCCCGTTGGCTGGCCATGGACCAGAAACGGTCATAGCTGGCTGGCCAGCGGCCCTGAGCGCGGCACTGTTCCAGAGCGGTGGAGCCGGCCATCGCCCCGGGCTTCTTCACCGGCACATCCAGGGAGTGATCCAGTTCCAGAACCTGCTGATGGCGCCCGTAGCAGCGTTCATGCCGGGCCACGCAGTGTCCTCCGTGCCAGATCTCCACGGTTGCCGAATAGACCTTGGCTTCGACCGTGGTTGCTACCGGCAGCGGCGTCGAGTAGAAGTTGGTCAGCACCTTCACACAGCCGCTTTGGTTGACCTGAGGAAAATGCGCCGAGGCCAGATCGAAGCCTTCGGCGACCAGCGGCTGCAGATGCTCGCGCTCGGCCAGCATCGCCGCCCCGATCGTCTGGCTGCGGCCGGCGATCGCGCGCTGCTGCTCCTGGTCCATACCGGCGGCCAGAAGCCGGTTCAGCTCCTCCCGGTTGCGTACCTTCGGAATGGGCACAAGATGGTTGCGCCGGAACTGCCCGCCTTCGCCCTCGACGCCGCCTTTTTCGTGGCCCTCGCCGGGCGTGCAGAACTCCGCCTGAAAGCCCCAGTGCGAGCGGAAGGCGAGGAACCGCGTGGTCTCTTCCCGCTGGCGGCCGCGCAGAATCTTCTTCACCGCAGAGCTCAGGTTATCGAACCTGAGGACATCAAAGACCCCGCCAAACCACTGAAACGCAAGTTCGTGGGCTTCCAGAAACGCCTGCTGCGTGGCGTGCGGATAGGCCCGGTGAAAGGCCGCTCCCGAGGCCATCGAACCCATGCGGAAGATGTAGACCTTGCTCGGCTGGCCGTCCAACTCCGCCCAAATCTCGTACCAGTCCACCTGTGCCTCGCCGCCGAACTGGTAGGACTGGGGGACGAAGACCTCGTGTCCCAGCAGGCCCATCGCGGCCTTGCGCTGACGCACGTACTCGCGCACCGTGGACTCGCCGACAGCGATCTCCGGCTTCTCCTGCCGCAACCGCCTCCAGATGCGATGCGCCGTGTGCCGCTGCTTGCGCGGGGCCCGGCGATCGGCTTCCAGTATCGCGTCGATAAAACCCAGCGCCGGGGCCAGCTTCGCCCTCTCCCGTTCCGGCTTCTTCCGCTCCGCAGGCACTGCACTGGCCAAAGCCAGGCGTACGTCGCGACGATGTACTCCAAATCTCCGCGCTACCGCGCGGATCGTTCCGGCGCCATGCTCGTATTCCCGCCGGATCTGCTCGTATAGTTCCACCTTGCTCCTCCTTGTGGCCAAGTCGTCCTCGTTTCCGGGTCCAAACCCTCGAAACAAGATAACGGGCTCCGCCTTCAGGTGGGGCCAATTCAGAGTAGCGAAATCAACAAGGCTCTGGCGGCGGGAAAAACCCCATTTA
>JAJZMO010000334.1 GCA_021798235.1 Acidobacteriota bacterium
AGAATCTCGGTTAAGAAAACAGCCCGTGCGCCATCCTTCTCCGGGGTGCCCCGGGTCTCGGATTTGAGACCTGGGAATTGTGTTTCCGGCGAGAGGGTCGCGCAGTGGAAAAGGATGGCACTACAAACACTGTCATCCCGACCCCTTCGGCGGAGTCTATCCTGAGCGAAGTCGAAGGACTCAGGGCAGGCTCCGCGTAGCGCAGTGGAGGGACCTGCGTTTCATTCCCGCAAACCAAAGCTAACCGCAGGTTTCTCGACTCGCATCCTGCGGCTGCTCGCTCGAAATGACAATGATTTCCATGCGGAAATAGCTTCACCAGCGGCACTTTGAGTATCCTCCCACTCAAGCCAAAAGATGGCTTGAATGGGGCACCCGCCAATAACTTACCTGACTGAATTTCGCTTTGGCATGCGGTCATTTTTTCTTTTAGATTTAAATTCTCTGATAGCAAGGTCGGCAGGCGTTCCGTACGTTTTCTTCACCCAATCCGCTAAACCTTCACGGCTTAACCTCTGGACGACGATTCGGCTATTTTCAAGCTTTGTGGATATGTCCGGAAGAATTTTATTCCAAACTCTATCAACTAAATCGGGAACTTGCTTGCCTGTTATGGATTTGTGTGCATGTTGGTAGCACAGCCACGCAAAAAAGTCTGCTAATTGTAGCCCAGGGACGGATTTACGAGGAAGGAACGTGGGGTGATCGGAGAAATGATCTCCGTACACACTCCCCGGTTGGGCCAAATACTCAATTGCTTCGACAATGTCACGCTTGGTTTCTTTGTCAGTCATGTCAAAAACGTATTTCATTGGGGCCACACGCTTACTCGACCAGTCGTAGCTCAGTCCCAAGACGCTCGATAATGCCCAGACGAAGTGATTTTTGCTGACACACTCTCGCATGTTTTGAGGAACTAATTCGTCGTAGTCCTTCTTGCAGGTTGCGCTGCAGTACGCCTTCACCACGTATTTTTGGAACATCTGCAAAATCCGTTCAAAGACGCGCCCCACGCGCTCATCCGTCCAATCCTTGAACACAGAGTGAGGGTTCCGGTGGAAGCATACAGACGAATGGAAACCATCAGTAGCAATCTCCTCTTTTTCTAAAAAACGAGTCCATTCGTCTTCAAATTGTTTAAGGCGAACTGCAGGGATTACGATCCCTGCGGCAATAGCTACGGGTTGATCCTGAGCACTCCCACTATCGTCGATGTAGAGGGCGAACATGGCAATGTGTCTCCTCATTCAAATAGATAACATGTAAGCACTCAATAGTAAGTGCAATAGGGGAGAAAAGGGTTGACCTTGAACAGACATCTGCGCATACTTACTTCTAATGAGCGATGCGCCGATTCATCCCTACCAGTCCGACGGTGCCCCATTCAAGCCGATTTTGGCTTGAGTGGGATGAAGGTGTTGCGTCTCAGCTACCGCAGGTCTCGTTTCTGAGACTTAGGAATTTCCGCGCCCATGAAATGATTCCTTAACTCCACACCTGTGGTTTGCTGGCGCTAGCTTTTTGTTTTTGGCGGCGGCTTCAACCCTAAAAATTTCATGGCCAGCTGCAAATCCTTCCAAGCCTCTGGCTTCTGGCGCGGATCGCGCAACAGGTAGGCCGGATGGTAGGTGACGATCAGCTTGGAGCCGCGGCAATCATGGATGCGGCCGCGCAGCGAGGCCAGTGAGGACTTGCCCGCCAGCAGATACGTCGCTGCCGTCGCGCCCAGTGCCACCAACATGCGCGGACGAATCACATCAATCTGACGAAATAAAAAGGGCGTGCAGGTGGCGGCCTCGTCGAACTCTGGCACGCGATTTTCCGGCGGGCGACACTTCACAATATTGGCAATGTAGACCTGCTCGCGGCTCAGGCCCATCGCGGTAATCATGTTGTTGAGCAACTGGCCGCCTCGGCCAACAAAGGGCAGGCCCTGCTCGTCTTCGTCCGCACCGGGGCCTTCGCCCACAAACATCAGCTCTGCGTTTGGATCGCCATCGCCAAAGACAATTTGGTTGCGCTGTTCGCAAAGTGTGCAGCGTTGGCAATCACCAATCTCTTCGCGGATGGCGGCCAGCGCGGCGGAGCGTTTGGTTGCAGCAAGTGCGGGCGCATCGCTCAGCGCAACATTGGGCGGGTAAATCTGCGTGGGTTTGCGGGGCATCTCGAATTCAGGTTCCTGTGCAAAGGGGCTGGGCGCTGCCGCAGTGAAGGGCGCAAGCGCTGGTGTGGTAGTTGTGAGCTGAGGCATCTGCGCCGCTGCATTCGCAGCCGGTTCAGGTGCAAGTGTGCTGGCTGGCGCGAGTGCCTCCATCAGAATAGGCGGATCGTTTTTGCCGCGATAAAAATCCGCCAGGCCCAGCTCACGGCAAAACTCCAGCAGCGCGCGCGTTTGCGCCCGCGTCTCCGCGTCGAGTGCAGCCAGGTTCAGCGGAGCCGGATGGAGCGACGAGGGAGGCGTGGCAGACATGGGCGTTACCAGCGGTCGGCGGAGCCGTGGCTGGCTGGAGCCGCTCCCGCTTCCGAGAGGATGGTTTTGTTGCGCCGCAGGGCAAGCACTTCGTCCAGAATTCGATCGGCCAAGTCGCGTTTGCTCATCTCTGGCAGATCGATGGCGCGCGATTCGGTAAGGAAGGTGGCTGCGTTGCGGTCCGACTCAAAGCCAATGCCCGCGCGCGCTACATCATTCACGATGATCGCATCCGCGCCC
>JAJZMO010000053.1 GCA_021798235.1 Acidobacteriota bacterium
CTGCGTGGAGTGACGAGAATGCAACGACGGGTACAGCAAGTGGTGTTGGCTTGGGCGGCGATGGTGTTGTGCGTGGCGATGTGCTCTGGTTCGGCGTGGGCAAAAAATTCCCTGACGGTGAAGACCGCATCGGGCAAGGTTGCTGGCAAGTGGAGCGCCGATCACCAGGTACGCGAGTTCCTCGGCATTGCCTACGCCGCGCCGCCGGTGGGGCCGTTGCGCTGGCAGCCGCCACAGCCCGCTGCGAAGTGGCATGGCGTGCGCTCGGCTACGGATTTTGGCGCTCGCTGCATGCAGCCACAGTTCTTCAAGGACATGGTCTTCCGTGATCCCGGACAGAGCGAGGACTGCTTGACCTTGAATATTTGGACGCCAGCCAAAGACCCGCACGCCAAGCTGCCGGTGATGGTCTGGATTTATGGCGGTGGATTTTCGACCGGCGCAACGTCGGAGCCGCGACAGGATGGAGAGCATCTAGCCGCGAACAAAGGTGTGTTGATCGTTTCCATGAATTACCGGCTGGGCGTGTTTGGATTTTTCGCGCTACCCGCTCTGATGCAGGAGTCACCTGTGCACGCAGCCGGGAACTACGGCCTGATGGATCAGCGCGCGGCGCTGCAATGGGTGCAGCACAACATTGCCCGCTTTGGTGGCGATCCGAAAAATGTGACGATCTTTGGCGAGTCTGCCGGATCCATGTCAGTGAGCGCGCAGATGGCCTCGCCGCAATCTCAGGGCCTGTTTGCGCGTGCGATGGGTGAGAGCGGTGGCATGTTTCTTGCCGATGGTTTCCCTACGGCTCAGGAACAGGCGCAGCAGGATGCGGCTTTCATGCGCAAGACCTTTGGCACGGAGGACCTGGCCAAGCTGCGCGCAGTCAGTGCGGCGGAGCTGTTGCGGGCCGCAGCGCAGCCGGGCCGGATGCGTCTCTTCTGGCCGAATGTCGATGGAGCCTTTTTGCCGCAGAGCGCGTCAGCCATTTATGCCGCGGGAGAGCAGGCGCATGTGCCGTTGCTGGCGGGCACCAACCGGGATGAAGGCACGGCCATGGTGGTCTATGCTCCGCAGAAGGTGACGCTGGCCAGCTGGCAGGCCATGGCGAAGCAGCAATTTGGCGCAAATGCCGATGCGTTTCTCCAAGCCTATGCCGCCAACAACGATGCGCAGGCCGTACGCGCAGCGGAAGACTACGCAGGCGACCGCTTCATCGCCTATTCCACCTGGGCATGGCTGGAGGCGCAGGTGCAAACCGGCGGCCAGCCGGTCTATCGCTATCGCTTTGATCTCGGCTCGCCGGGCGATCCCAATCACTCCGTCGAGAGCGGGGCCTTCCACTCCGACGATATTGAATATGTCTTCGGCAATCTGGACTCCCGCGCGGGCGCGTATTGGCGGCCCGAGGATCGTCAGCTTTCCGAAGCGATGCAATCCTATTGGACCAACTTTGCCAAGACCGGCGACCCGAATGGCCCTGGCCTGCCGCACTGGCCCACGTATAACGCTGCGGACGGCTGGCAGGTGCTGCATCTGGATGCGGCTATACAAGCCCGGCCCGATGCGCACCGGGATCGGGATTTGTTTTTGCAAAAGTATTGGTTCAAGCCGGTCCCCACCGGGGCCAGCCAGCCAAAATAGGCCCGAGCCTGCAAAAACGGGAAATTATCCACTTATCCACAATATCTTGTTGCCACGGCGGCTTGCGGCCCGTATATTGGGTTCCAGTTGCTGGTATGCGCGACGCGATTGTGCGCGCATTGAAGAGGGAATCCGGTGCGAATCCGGAACTGCCCCGCAGCGGTAAACGGGAACGAACGCCATCCACAGCACTGGCTCCGCAGGGAGCTGGGAAGCGATGGCCAGTAGGCGGCCCGTAAGTCCGAAGACCTGCCAGCGACGTGCGCATTGAGCGCAGAAAAATCCACGCGCCTCCGCGGGGAGGTGCAGGGGCAATGGTCGGCTTCCAAGCCGCGCTTGCTGTCTGCACTCCGCGCGGCGGACGAAAGGCAGGCGGCCATGTCCATGTTGCAGACCACGCTCTCCGATCTGACCCCGGAGTTTCCTCCCGTACCCCAAGAGACCGTGATGCAGGTGCGCAAACGCAATGGCGCGCTGGAGCCGGTCGATGTCAACAAGATTGTGCGCGCCGTGCAGCGTTGCTGCACCGGCCTGCCGCATGTGGACGCCATGCGCGTGGCCAGCAAGACCATCGGCGGCCTGTACAACGGGGCCACCACGCGGGAGCTGGACGCCATCTCCATTCAGACTGCGGCTTCGCTGATCGCCGAGGAGCCGCAGTACTCCAAGCTGGCCGCGCGGCTGCTGCTGTCCACCATTCTGAAAGAAGTGGCCGGGCAGAATCTTTACTCCTTTTCGCAGTCGGTGGAGTTGGGCGCGGCGGAAGGCGTTGTCTCTGCCGGTGTTGCGGAGTTTGTGCGCACGCACGCGCGCAAGCTGAACCATGCGATTCAGGATGATGACTCCGATCGCTTCGAATACTTTGGCCTGCGCACGGTGTATGACCGCTATCTGCTGCGCCATCCGATTTCGCGGCTGGTGATGGAGACGCCGCAGTACTTTTTGATGCGCGTGGCTTGCGGACTGGCGGGCACGCCCACGGAGGCTATCGAGTTCTACCGGCTGATGGCGGCCCTGGATTATCTGCCCAGCTCACCGACGTTGTTCAACTCTGGCACCAAGCACGC
>JAJZMO010000308.1 GCA_021798235.1 Acidobacteriota bacterium
GGATCGGGCAAGACGCGCGTCATTACGCATCGCATTGCCTATTTGATTCAAGAGCGCGGCGTAGCGCCTGACTCGATTCTTGCCGTCACCTTTACCAACAAAGCCGCCGCCGAGATGGCCGAGCGCGTCGAGAAGCTGCTCGAACACGGCGGACTGGCGCGGCCCTTAATGGCCACCTTTCACTCCTTTTGTGTGCGCCTGCTGCGGCGCGAGATTGAAGCGCTGCGCATCGAGGGACGCGGACGGACGCGCGACTTTGTCATCTATGACGAGAACGATCAGCAAATGATCGTGAAGCAGGCGATGAAGCGCATGGGGCTGGATGACAAACAGCTGACGCCGCGCAATGTTTTGTCGCGCATCTCCTGGGCGAAAAATCACATGCTCGATCCGCAGGAGTTGTATCTGCAATCGGCAGAGCCAAAGACGGAGCGCATTGCGCACATCTACAAGCAATATGCGCAGGAGCTGGAGCGGGCGAATGCTTTGGACTTTGACGATCTTCTGCTGGAGAGCGTGCGTCTGCTCCGCGCCAGCGCTGCGGTACGCGAAGGCTGCAATCGACGCTATCGTTACATTCTCATCGACGAATATCAGGACACCAACCGCCCGCAATATGAGCTGATGAAGCTGCTGGCGGGTGAAGGGAAAAATATCTGCGTCGTGGGTGATGAGGACCAGAGCATTTACTCCTGGCGCGGAGCCGACATTCGCAACATTCTGGAGTTTGAACGCGACTTTCCGCAGGCGCAGACCATTCGCCTGGAGCAGAATTACCGTTCCACTCAAATTATTTTGGAAGCCGCGGCTGGCGTAGTCTCCAATAACCTGCAACGCAAAGGCAAGGCGCTGTGGACGACACGGCCGGGCGGCGCACCGGTTGGCTATTATGAGGCGCTGGACGGCGAAGGCGAAGCGCTGTTCATTGCCGACTCGATTCAGAAGTACATCCGGCAAACTGGCGATCAAGAGGAGTTGCCGCGTATTGCCGTGCTCTACCGGACGAACTCACAGTCCCGCCTGATTGAAGAGGGCCTGCGCCGTTACGGCATCGCGTACAGCATGGTCGGTGGATTTTCGTTTTACGACCGAGCAGAAATCAAAGACATGCTCTGCTACCTGAAACTGGTGCAGAATCCAGATGATTCGGTGGCCTTGCAGCGCGTCATTAACACGCCTGCGCGCGGCATTGGCAAATCCACACTGGAGACGCTGGAACGCATGGCTCTGGAAACGGGCACGAGCACTTGGACTGCCGTGCAAGCAGCGATTGAAGGCAAGCTTCTGCCCACGCGCGCGCTGCTGGCGCTCGATGGATTCAGGCGCATGATTCTTGACGCCCGCGCGTTGCTGCAGCCCGGCTTTGCAGAACACCTGGCCGCGAGTGAAGAAGTCAACACTGCAACTCCCCTGCCGGATGAGGACGCTGCCCAAGACGATATCAGCTTTGATTTTGACACGCCGACGCTCGCCTTTACTCCAGAAGAGCTTTCGCCCTTTGCCGCGAAAAAGAATCGGGAGAAACGCATCGCTCCACCGCTGGAAACCTCGCAGACGGATGCTACAGCGGCACCTGCATTCCGGCAAACAGGCGCAGCAGGAACGCTGCCGGAGCTGTTGAAGTTTTTGATCGACCGCAGCGGTTACATCCGGGCGCTGGAAGAAGAGGCGACTCCGGAAGCCGTCTCTCGCGTCGAGAACCTGCGCGAGTTGGTGAATGCTGCGCAAGACGCACAAGAGCGCGGCGAGACGCTGACAGAATTTTTGGATCATGCCGCGCTGGCCAGCGACACGGACCAGTACAACCCAGAGTCGCGCGTAACGCTGATGACGCTGCACGCGGCCAAAGGGCTGGAGTTTCCGCTGGTCTTTTTGGCGGGCATGGAGGAAGGCCTCTTTCCGCACTCGCGAACATTTAACGACGCCAATGGACTCGAAGAGGAACGGCGACTTTGCTACGTAGGCATGACGCGCGCGATGGATTCGCTGATACTGACGCGCGCCCGCTTCCGCCGCCGCTACGGCAATGAGATGCCAGAGCATTCGATTCCTTCTCGCTTTTTGACGGAGATTCCAACCCACCTGCTGGAGGATTGGAGCACGCAGACTTCTGACGCACACAGTGCAGCGAGCTATGCACCGGGTTATGGGCGTGCATCCAACGCTGTCCGGCACTGGAATTACGAGGATGAAGACCAGAGCGCGCACCTGCCGGACACCTACAATCGGCGCACGCAGACCGCCGCCACGCGCACGGCTCAACAGAAGCCGCGCACGGACTCCCTGGACAACATTGCGCAATTTTTTGGCGCACGCGGCCAAAGCGCGCAACGGGTCAGAATGGAGTCTTCAGACCAAAATTCCGAGACAAAAGGCGGCGCTGGACTGCGCAATGGCCAGCGGGTGCGCCATCCCAAATATGGCGAGGGAACGGTCTTTCGCCGCGAAGGGGAAGGAGAAGACGCCAAGGTTACGGTACAATTTCAGAGGTTCGGCATAAAAAAGCTGGTGGAGAAGTTTGCGCAACTGGAGCGGCTTTAAATGCGCTGAAGCGCAGGCGTCCTTGACGAAGAGCCGTTCTTAAGATTTTTTTGATTTGAAATCATTTATCACGGAAGGCATATGGCAAACACGAAAACAATTGCAGACAAGACAGAGCGGAAAAAGGTCAAGCGCGCAGCCCGGAAAAAGGC
>JAJZMO010000172.1 GCA_021798235.1 Acidobacteriota bacterium
AGATGATGGCGACAACGGCGATTCACTTTGACCGTGGGCATGCGCTGAACGGATTTGGATGGGTGACGGGGATCTGGGAAGTGTCGATTGGGCACGATGAGGATCTGGCGTGGTGGCTGCAGTCGATTCAGGAGAGATGGCCGGATACGCAGGTGATTCCGGAAGGCGAATTTGGCCTGAAGTGGCGGGCGCATTATCCGAACAACGATGGGCTGAATTACCGGTTTGTGGAGAAGGGGACGGGCGCGCCGGGTTCGGAGAAGGATTTGGAGATTCGGTGGTACATGAATCAGGAGTTTCGGCTGGCGCTGTTGCGGAACTGGGTGAAGGACAGCCCTTACATGGCGATTGACTTTACGCGGTACGACCTGCCGGTGCATGAGCCGCAGGACTTGCAGCGGGACTGGAACCTGATGAATGTGCTGAACCAGAAGGGTACGCGCCCGCAGGATAAGCCGAAGCGGCTGGGGCAGTTGCCGGAGGGGGATCAGCGGCGGATTTATGCAAGGTATCCGGAGCTGAAGAAGTGGGCTTGAGGGGGTGACTTGCCGATGAGTAATATGCGTGCATGCGAAGAGCTGCCCTGCCGGGTTATCCAAGAGCCGACTGCGCGAGTCTCTGGTTGCGCCATCGGCGGTATCAGAACCTGACATTGGGCTTATTTGTGGGGTGGATCCCGTTTGGGTTTCTTGTTGGATCCGTCACGATCAATTGGCTGCGTTTGCCGCCATTGTGGGTTTTCATTCCAATCGGCATTTATGTGATTGTTCTCGTCGTAGTCGCAAACATTTACGCGGCATTCCGATGTCCCAACTGCGGTCATCGCTTTTACGCGTGGGGGCCGTATGGGCTTGGGTATAACTCTTTTGCGCGAAAGTGCCGCAACTGCGGGTTGCGGAAATGGCATTGCGCGGAGGGTGAGGGCTCGAACCAATCTTGAGTCTCAGGTTGAGGCGGCGCTTTGGCCCGATTTGGTTCCACACTTTCTTTTCGAAGAGCGCGGAAAGTAAGTATGGGGCACCTATGAAGGTCAGGGGGCCTGGACGAGTTGGAATGGAGTTGGGCGGTACTTCTGCTTTGACTGAGACCAGAGGAAATACCGTCGCTTTACCGTGAGGTGATGTTTGTGGGTTGTGCTGCTGATCTCTTCGATGGCTCTGGCTGTGCTCGATTTTGCGGGAACCACGATGAATCGGCTACGAACGTGGGTTGGAATCATGCTCGGCCAGGGATCGGAATCCAGGTAGGACTGTGTGCTCAGGATGGTGTAGAAGTGCTCGTTCCGAACGTCGAGTATTTCAAAGTTCTTAAACATTACCCCCGTTCCCCATCCTGTTGCGATATTCCGAACCAGAATGCTCTTGTATTGGCTTGAGTGGAGTCTTGTGAGTGTCATCGAGACATCGTTGCTAAATGGGCAGGCGAAATTGCGGTGATCAGTGACCGTCCAGTTTCGATGGGCGCGATGCAGCAGATAAAGATATGCCGATTGCGTGTTGCTGATAGACGGAATAAAGAGCAGGGCAGTTCTTCCTGGGGTAGCTGTGTGTACGGGCTGCCAGCGTAGTTCTCGTTCAGGCGATCGCGAACTGGTTGCGGCTTTGGCGACATCTTTTGGGATGCCCAGTTTTTCTAAAAATGTAGTTCGGGAAGCGTGTGTGCCGGAGTAGTTCAGCATGTTGATTTTGCCCGACATACTGATTTCGGACTGCTGAGCTGCGGCGGCCGAAATGCTGAAAATAGAAATGAGAAATACAGCGAGCGCGGCACTGAAAGGCGGGCTTTTACATGCCTTCCTGTTGCCGGCTGGCTGCATTTTTATTCTCCTTAGAACTCCCAGCGGAGGAGGGCAGCGCCTACGGTGTAGCCGGCGCCGACGCTGGCGATGAGGATGAGGTCGTTCTTTTTGAGGCGGCCATCGTCGCGGGCGGTTTGCATGGCGAGGGGGATGGTTCCGGCGGTGGTGTTGCCGTAATTTTCGATGTTGATGACGACCTTTTCCGGGGGCAGGCCGAGGCGCTCGGCGCAGGATTCAATGATGCGGCGGTTGGCCTGGTGGGGGATGAAGCAGGCGATGTCCTCGCCGGTGATGCCGTTGCGTTCGAGGACGCGGGTGGTGGCTTCGGCCATTTTGCGGACGGCGAATTTGTAGACCGCCTGGCCGTCCTGATGGACGTAGTGCATTTTTTTGTCTACAGTCTCGTGGGTGGGCGGGTTGAGGCTGCCGCCGCCGGGCATGTAGAGGGAGCAGGCGCCGGAGCCGTCGATTTCGTGGACGAAGTCGATCATGCCGATTTCACCGGGCTCGGCGGGCTCGATGAGGAGCGCGCCTGCACCGTCGCCGAAGAGGACGCAGGTGGTGCGGTCGGTGTAGTCGAGGATGGAGGACATGGTGTCAGCGCCGATGACGAGAACCCTGGAATGGGCGCCGGACTCGACGAGCTTGCAGCCGACCTGCAGGGCGTAAACGAAGCCGGAGCAGGCGGCGGAGAGGTCGAATCCCCATGCGCCGGTGGCGCCCAGCTTGTCCTGGACGAGGCAGGCGGTCGCGGGGAAGAGCATGTCCGGCGTGACGGTGGCGACAATGATGACCTCGACGTCAGTGGGCGCGATGCCGCGATTGGCGAGGCAGATGCGGGCGGCTTCGACGGCCATGTCACTGGTAGCCTGGCCTTTATCGAGGATG
>JAJZMO010000005.1 GCA_021798235.1 Acidobacteriota bacterium
AGTACGGTTTTCAAATTCCCAGATTGGGTGCAGGATGAATGTGTAGGGAGAAGCAGGCTGCGCCACTGGACAGTCAGGACAGGGCGCACGCGAACGAGCACGCGGGGAGGCGAACGATGGCAATCGTCGTAGGGATTTTGCAAGGGCTGGCATTTTTGAGCATGGTGCTGTTGCCGGCATTTGTGGCGACGCGCGCGCTCGACACCGTGGATCGCGCCAAGTAGACACAGCGGCCACAGCGGATGGGTTTGTCTTGGGGCGCGCGCGGGCGCGCTCTGAAGCAAAGCGGGCTGGGATACGACGTGGAAGCTCCTGCCACGTGCGTCCCGGCCCGGTTCGTTTTTGTGTTGAGTTTGGTTGTACTGTGCAATTGGACTAGGCTTGCAAGCGGGCACGGAACCATGCAGCCAAGGTATCTTCTTGCATCTCACCGGCTGCTGCGGTTTCCATTACAAAGATTGCCTCCAATGGATGGAAGTGCAGCCGGTGGCCATTTCTGGCCAGAAATAAGCGCGCCATGACCCAGGCCGTACGCTTGTTGCCGTCGGAGAAGGCGTGGTTCCGCAGCAGTCCATAAGCGTATGCTGCGGCCAAGGCAGCCGCATCGGGTGCGCCATAGAGCGCCAGGTTGCGAGGCCGCGCCATGGCTGACTCTAGCGCACTGGCGTCGCGGTTGCCTTGCAGTCCGCCATGCTCGGCCAGTTGCTGGTCATGGACTGCGTAGAGAACTTCCAGCGAAAGCCAATGCCAACGCTTGCCGGTGCGTGGTGTCACCGGGACAGCGCCCGCAGGACTTCGCGGTCTTCACGCATGATCTCTTCGGCCAACTGCATCTGCCGTTCAAATTCTGGATTGTAGGGCGTGATCCGGTAGCTGCCGTCAGGACACTCGGTGAGATAGAGCGTGTCGCCCTTCTTCACCTTGAGGCGAGCCAAGGCCTCTTTCGGAAGGATGACGCCTGCGGATGAGCCTATGGTGGTGACTTTAAATGTCAACATACATTGATTATAACAAAAGTTATAATGCGAAAAAAAGAGAGACTTCGCAGCCCCCTGAGATTGTGCAAAAGAGCTGGTTGAAGGTGTTTTAACGGGCACAAAAAGCTAATGGCGACGGAAAAGATTTCCGCCGCCATTAGCCTTTTGTGCGTAGCGTGTGTGTTTAGCTGTGTGCGTCCATGATGGCGGCGAGCACGTCGCGGCTGGGGCGGGTGCGCGACTCCGGCAGCGTGGCCAGCGGCTCATCCACCATATTCAGCAGCGTGGCAAAGTCGGGCTTCTCCGTGTCCACGTAAAAGACGCCGGTGAGCACTTCACCCTTGGCGTGCGACTCCATGAGCATTTTGACGGCCCCGGCTCTGTCGGTGGGGTTGTAGTTTTCGTGGAGTTTGCGCAGGCGCAGGTGGCTGCCATCGTGCATGCGCACGTCGATGGTGGTGTTGGCGTCGTAGTCGACGGCGATGTCCTCAAAGTGGGGGACGAAGCCGACTTCGCTGATGGCCTCTTCGTGCTCCTGCATGTATTTGTAGCTTTTCGTGGAGCCTTCATGGTCATTGAAGGTGACGCAGGGCGAGATGACGTCCAGCATCACGGTGCCGCGATGCGCGACGGCGGCCTTCAACATGGCGGAGAGCTGCTTTTTATCGCCAGAGAAGGAGCGGCCTACGAAGGTTGCGCCCAGTTGAATGGCCAGCGCGCAGGTGTCGATGGCTGGCAGATCGTTGATGACGCCGGTCTTCAACTTGGAGCCGATGTCGGCGGTGGCCGAGAACTGGCCTTTGGTGAGGCCGTAGACGCCGTTGTCTTCGATGATGTAGATCATCGGCACGTTGCGGCGCAGCAGGTGCACAAACTGGCCCATGCCGATGGAGGCCGTGTCGCCGTCACCGCTGACGCCGATAGCCTGCATGGTCTTGTTGGCCAGCAGCGCGCCGGTGGCGACCGATGGCATGCGTCCATGCACGGAGTTGAAGCTGAAGGAGCGCGACATGAAGTAGGCTGGCGACTTGGACGAACATCCGATGCCGCTGAGCTTCATCACACGTTCGGGTGCGATGCCCATTTCATAAAAGGCTTCCGTGATGCGCTCGGAGATGGCGTTATGGCCGCATCCGGCGCAGAGCGTGGTTTTCCCGCCGCGGTAGTCCAGAATCTGGAGTCCGATGCGATTGGTCTTGACGGGCTTGGGTGCGGTTGCAGGGGTGGCCATGGTTATTTGCCTGCTCCTTCCTGGGCGGCGATGGCGCGTGAAATCGAGCGCGCGTCGATGGGCAATCCATTGAAGTGGAGTACAGAGCGCAGCTTGCTGGTTTGCTCCGTGGGTAGATCGAGCTTGAGCAATTGCAGCATCTGCGCGTCGCGGTTCTGCTCGACGACGTAGACGCGCTCATGGCTGGCGACAAACTCATGCACCTCGCGCGAGAAGGGATAGGCGCGCAGACGCATGTAGTCGGTTGCGATGTGCGATTCGCGGTCGAGTTGGTCGCGGCTCTCCAGCACGGCCCAGTGGCTGGTGCCAAAGGCGAGGATGCCGACCTTACTGTTGCTGCTGGCTTCAAGCACTGGTTTGGGAACCAGCGTGCGTGCGGTTTCAAACTTCCGCGCCAAGCGCAGCATGTTGTTTTCGTATTCGTCGGGCCGCTCGGAGTACAGAGCCTTTTCATTGTGGCCGGAGCCGCGCGTGA
>JAJZMO010000127.1 GCA_021798235.1 Acidobacteriota bacterium
ATCGTCGTGGCGTCAGCCACCCAACGTGCAAGGAGCATCCGCACACATCATAAACCGGATGCGCACAAAGGCAATCCATTCTTGCGTGGAATTTTTGTGCGGGCCTGCGCGCTACTCGTACCGCAGCGCTTCGATCGGGTCGAGGTTGGCGGCCTTCCAAGCCGGATAGATGCCAAAAACCAGACCAATGAAACAGGAGATGAGGAAAGCCGCCAGCACCCAAGCGCCAGAGAGGGTGGTTTGGATCGTCGTAATCGCCATGCGCAGCGCCAGCGTCAGCAGCCCGCCAACGGCAATGCCCAACACGCCGCCCACCGCGCAGAGCGTCATCGCCTCCACGGTGAATTGCAGCAGAATGTTGCGCTTGGTGGCACCGATGGCCTTGCGCACGCCGATCTCGCGCGTTCGCTCCGTAACGCTGACCAGCATAATGTTCATCACGCCGACGCCGCCGACGATCAAGCCCACGCTGGAGACGGCGAACATGAACAGAAACAGCCCGCCGGTGATCTGGTTCCACAGCCGCGTGATGGAGTCTGGGCTGAAGATTTCAAAGTCATCCGGCTTGTCCGAGCGCACCTTGCGCATCCGCCGCAGCACCTGCTCCACCTCGTCGGAGACAAGCTGCTTGTTCTCCGGCGCGTCGTACTTCACCGTAATCCAGACATCTTTCTGTTCAGGATGAATTTTGCGGAAGGTGCTCAGCGGAAAGTTCGCCATGTTGTCTTCTGGATTTTTTCCGCCGCCGAATGCTGATTTCTTCTTGTTGAAGACGCCGATCACGGTGAACACATCGCCGTAGATTTGCACCTGTTTGCCGATGGGGTCTTCGTTGCCAAAAAGCTGATCGGCTGCATCGTAGCCTAGAACCACCACGTTGGAGCGATGCAACTCCTCATAATCGGTGTAAAAGCGTCCGCGCAAAATGTCGAGATCGTAGGCGCGCCGCAAGTCCGCCGTGTCTCCTTCGAGAATCGTGTGTTGAATTTTGTGGTTCTTATATTGAATGGAGACATTGCCAATGTGCAGGTCAAAATCCTCATAGCGAATGCCCGCAACCACGGCAGTCACATGGGGCAGGCCCTTCATGGCCATCGCCTCTTCATAGGTCAACTGCTTGCGCGCCAGCATCTCTGCGGTGGGGCGCACGCCAATGGCCGGGAAGCGAAAAATCCACAACAGATTCGTGCCGAAGGACTCGACCAGCGTGTTCACGTTGCGGTCCAGCCCGTTGATGAACGAGGAAATGGTGATGACCGTGGTGACGCCGATGACGATGCCGAGAATCGTCAGGCCGCTGCGCAGCCGGTTGGTGCGCAAGGTCTCGAGCGCCATCCGCACCGCTTCTTTGGAATCCCGCAGCCGCATCGTTTCCCTTTCCATCTCTCCAGCATTCCTACGCTGGAACGCATCCCAGACTAAAAAATTCTTACAGCTCCGACCGTAGCGCGACGATCGGGTCCAGCAGCGCAGCCTTGCGCGCCGGATAGACTCCAAAGAAAACACCCACCGCCGTGGCCACCACCAAACCCGCCAGCACCGACCACAACGCGATCGTCGTCGGGAAGCCAATGAGCAGCGTGACCACCTTGGCCACAATGATGCCGCCGATGACGCCCATCACGCCGCCGACCAGAGCCATGGTGGCCGACTCAATCAGAAATTGCAGCAGAACATCCTGGCGGCGCGCGCCCAGCGCCTTACGAATGCCAATCTCGCGCGTGCGCTCACTCACGCTAACCAGCATGATGTTCATAATCACGATGCCGCCGATGATGAGCGAAATCGCCGCGATGCCCACAATAATGATGGAGAAGCCTGCCGAAATTTGTTGCCATAGGCCGATGAAGCTCTGATTCGTGTCAATGGAAAAGCTGTCCGGCTTGCCCACTGCGTCATGGCGACGCACGCGCAGAATCGTGCGCACCTGATCGACCGCTGTTTCCAAGGGCACGCCCACGCCCCGCGCCTTGGCGTAAATGGTGATGGTCTGGTCGCCGCCGTAGCTTTGCAAAAACGCCGTCAACGGAATCGCAACAAAATTATCCTGGCTCTGGCCCATGGTCTTGCCCTGCCGCTCAGCCACGCCAATCACGGTGTACGGCTGACCATCGACAAAAATCTCCTGCCCCAGCGGGTCGCCTTGCTTCAGCACATTGTCCACAATGTCCGTGCCAATGACGGCCACGCGCGCACGGTGGCTGTCCTCCGACGGCGTGAACATGCGCCCTTGCGGAATGTCGATGTTGTACATGGTGGGCATCGTCCAGGTCCAGCCACGAATGTCCACGCCCGTCGCTGAATGGTGCCCGCTGACCACGCTGCCCTGCGTGTCCTGCATGGCCCCTGTGCCCGTGCAGGCCGTGCATTGCGCCGCGACGGCCTCGTAGTCCTCTAACTTCAGATCTTTGCGTTTGGTGTAGCGCAGATATTCTTCCGCGCTGGTCCAAGTGCGGGGAATTTTGCTGGCGGTAAAAACATCGGCCCCGTAGCGGTAGACCTTGGTGGCGACAAAGGTGTTGGCGCCGTTAATCATGGTGACCACGGCAATCACCGAGGCCACGCCAATCACCACGCCGAGCAGCGTCAGCACGGAGCGCAGCTTGTTCGCCCACAGCGACTGCAATGCGATCTTGACCGCTTCCCGAAACTCCATCGTGATCGCTGCGCCTCCGCC
>JAJZMO010000109.1 GCA_021798235.1 Acidobacteriota bacterium
ACGGCTACCATCGCAACACACTGCAATGCCTGCGCATGACGCCAGTTGTGGTGCCACTGACTGCGCCGCGCTGGGACTTGGATGTCGAGCGCATGAAGGCAGCCATTACGCCGCGCACGCGCGCTCTAATTTTGAACACGCCCGGCAATCCCAGTGGCAAGATCTTTTCGCTCGCGGAGCTGGAAGCCATCGCACACCTGGCCGAACAGCATGACCTGTTCGTAATTACAGATGAGATTTACGAATATTTTGTTTACGGCGGCGTGCGCCACATCAGCTTTGCCACACTGCCCGGCATGGCCGAGCGCACTATCACGCTCTCTGGTTTTTCTAAAACCTTCAGCGTCACCGGCTGGCGGCTGGGCTATTTAACCGCCAGCAGCCGCTGGTTGCCCGCCATCAGCTTCTTTCATGACATGGTCTACGTCTGCGCACCTTCGCCGCTCCAACATGGAGCCGCCGCAGGACTCTTGCAATTGCCCGACGCGTTTTATGCGGACCTGGCCGCTGAGTACGAAAAGAAGCGCGACATCTTTTGCGCAGCGTTGCGGGATGCAGGCATGGCCTGCTCCGTGCCCGACGGCGCATACTACGTGCTGGCCGACGTCTCTTGTGTTCCCGGCGCAACCGCGCGAGAAAAAGCGCGCATGCTGCTGGCCCGCTCCGGTGTGGCTGGCGTGGCGGGCACGGCGTTCTTCGAGCATGGCGGAGAAAACCTACTGCGCTTCTGCTTCGCCAAAAAACAGCCGGAGCTACTCGAAGCCTGCACGCGCCTGCGCGCCTATTCCTAAGCAGCGTTGGTCTGCATCCCCGTGGCAAACGCATCCTTATGCGCGTCGTAGATGGAAAGCACTTTGCCTGCGCGCTCCGGGTCCGTTGACCAGCTCTTGGAAACATCCACCACAAACTGCTCGCCGCTGGGAGCCGCCAACGCCGCTGCATAGTTGGGAATTGCGGCCTTCAACTGCTCCAATAATTGCATGCGCGCGGCAAAGCAGGCGCTCCAATCAGGGAACTGCACCCAATTCGCCTGCACTGTGACCCAGTGCCCTTGCAAAAACTCCCGCGTCGGCATGGGCAGCGTGGTTGTGCCTGCCAACGGAGGATGGCTTTGCTTCTGCCCGAAGAGATTGTTGGCTTGCTCGGCCAGAGCAGAACGGCCCCAGCCGGATTCCAGTGCGACCTCACAGGCGGCAAACGCTGGAAAGATATGCCCGGCAGCCTGCGCGGCCAAAGCCGCACGCAGTAAAAACTCATTTTGTGGGGACATGGATGGCTCCTGAATATCGAAACGTTAATTTCAGTATTCAGAGCTGCGGCGGAAATTGTGCCAATGCCTGTTGCAACGGATAAAATGCTTGGAAAAATAAAGTACTTTATACAACAAAGTATTTTGCCTGTGGATGATGCACGATCAGGGCGTCCGTGCTTTGCTCCGGCTCCAGATGGAAACCTTCCGTCAGACGCACGCCGATTGTTTCTTCCGGGCGCAGCAGCGCGAAGATTTTTGTCTGGTCTTCCAGATTTGGGCAGGCAGGATAGCCAAACGAGTAGCGTGAGCCGCGATATTTCTGATGGAAGAGATCGCGCACTTCGCTGGCATCTTCCGCAGCGATGCCCAGTTCTTCTCTCATGCGTTTGTGCATCCACTCCGCCAGCGCCTCGGCGGTTTCCACGCTGAGGCCATGGACGTAGAGATATTTCGTAAAGTCGCCGCTGTCGAAAAGCTGCTTGGTCACTTCGCTGGCGCGATGGCCAATGGTGACCACGGAAAAGCCGATGACATCCAAACGGCCTGAGGTAACGGGCGAGAAAAAGTCAGCGATGCTCAGCAAGCGGCCTTCGCGTTGGCGCGGAAAGGTGATGCGCAACAGCTCTCGCTTGCTGGCTGCGTCGGTGGCGGCTTCTGGGTTGTAGATAATGACGTCGTTGCCGTCACTGTTGCAGGGGAAATATCCGTAGACAACCTTCGGTTCCAGATAGCCCTGCGCCTTGGCCTCGTCCATGAGCTCGCGCAGCGTGGGCCTGTATTTTTCTTCGACCAAGCGCGCGTAGTCCGTGGCGGAGGCAGTCTTCAACTGCCATTGATTTTTGAACAACGCCGTCTCGTTGATGTAACCAAAGAGATGGTCGAGGTCAAAGTCGCGCGCCACACGCACGCCGTAAAACGGCGGCTGCGGAATCTCCGCCACATCCTGCACGATGGCTGAGCGCTGCGTGCTGACGGGCAGCTCCGCCAGGGCTGCTGCCTGCGCAGTGGCTTCATCTTTTTTCTGGAAGGTGCGCACTGTGCGGCCTTCACGCAGGCGTTCTTCGCGCACAGATGCATCTTCCGTGGTCAGATCGCTCATCACATGCAGGCCGGCAAAAGCATCCTCTGCGTAAAAGACCGCAGAGGAATACTCCTTGCGCAGATCGTCCTCAACATATTTGCGCGTGAGCGCTGCGCCGCCGCAGATGACGGGCGTGGATTTTTGCAGACGCTGCAAGTCCTGAATGACGTACTTCATCTCCAGCGTGCTTTTCACCAGCAGGCCACTGAGGCCGATGGCGTCGGCCTTGTGCTCTTCGGCAGCCTGCAGAATCGAATCCGACGGCTGCTTGATGCCGAGATTGACGACCTTGTAGCCGTTGTTGGAGAGGATGATGTCCACCAGATTTTTTCCGATGTCAT
>JAJZMO010000213.1 GCA_021798235.1 Acidobacteriota bacterium
CTTATGCCTCTAAGTTGTTTTGATTCAAAAGGATCGAAGAAGGCCCGGTTCGAGTCCCTTCTTCGGCACCAGTCTTCTGTAAATCTCTCCCAATAAACGATTTAGGGTAAGTGTAGCGATCCCGCTCACTGTCTTTTTACTACTTTTTACTATTTGTCGGCGTCTGCTGGCAGCTGTTGTCTGCTGCTGGCAAGCGCGGGCAACCTACGCCACACACATGAAGGATGCGCTCTTCACCATTCCAACGACGGCGCTGTTGGTCAAGGTCGTGAATATGATCGCCGCGCCGCCCATGCAGGGCCACGATACCAAGGGCGACCTTTATGAGTACATGCTCTCGAAGATCGCTGCCGCCGGGCAGAACGGCCAGTTCCGCACCCCGCGACACATCATCCGGCTCATGGTTGAAATGAACTGACGCGCGAGGTGGCAGGCCTGCCTTCGGTTGTCGCCGACGCTGATCTGGAGGCTAAGCAGTTTGACGCGTTGATGCTGAACCTGCAACTGGCCGTGCTGCGCGTGGAAGCGCGCTTCGACGAGTTGAAGGAAGACGTGATCGCATTGGCTGGGGCCATGGAGGAGAAGCAGGCAATTCCAATGGTGTGCGAGCAACTGCCGCTGATCCAGGAGGTTCAGACAACGCAGTTCTGGCAAGGCGTGACGCTGACAGAACTGGAGAATGTGCGGCTGCGCCTGCGGGCGTTGGTCAAGTTCATCGATAAGAAACGGAGAGCGCCGGTCTATACGAACTTTGAGGATCTGCTGCGTTCGGTGGAGTCCGTTTCCTTGCCGGCTATTTCCGCCGGCGTCGATTCCGACCGGTTCCGCGAGAAGGCGCTTGCTTTCCTGCGCGAACACATGGAGCACCCTGCGCTCCATAAGGTGCGCTGGAACGAGCCTCTCACAGCCGAGGATCTGGCCGCCCTGGAAGAGATGTTTATGGAAGCCGGCGTGGCCCGGCGGGAACAGATTCAAGGCGCTGCAGTAAAGGAAGGCGGCCTTGGCCTGTTTATCCGCTCGCTCGTTGGACTGGATCGCGCCGCGGCCAAGCGGGCATTCTCTGAGTTCATGGCGAAGCGGACTCTAACAGCCTGTGGTGAAAGTCTCGATACGTGCGCGAAAGAATTGTGAGGTATCCACAGGAGTCATTCGTAGGATGAGTACATGGCGATGGGAACGCGCAAGGGGCGAGAGCGACAAGAGGATTTGTGGGTGGCGTATACGGAAATGGCGTCCGGTCCTGGCCATCCTTTCTATCTTCGTCTGAACGAAGTTCTTGACGGTGCAGGGTTCGACGCGTTCGTGGAGCAGTTGTGCGCCCGGTTCTATGCCGATGGTATCGGACGTCCGGGACTGACGCCGGGGATCTATTTTCGCTCGCTGATGATCGGCTATTTCGAGGGCATCGAGGCGGAGCGCGGGATTGCTTGGCGCATGAAGGATTCGCTCAGCCTGCGACGCTTTGTGGGCATCGCGTTGGATGAAGATACCCCGGATCACTCCACGATTTCGCGGACCCGCCGGTTGATCGATCTGGAAACTCACCAGCAGGTGTTTTCCTGGGTGCTTGGTCTGCTCGCCGATCGCGGATTGCTTGATGGCAAGCGGATCGGCATTGATGCGACCACGCTGGAGGCCAGTGCGGCGATGCGCTCAATCGTACGGCGCGACACGGGCGAGAGTTACGAGGAGTTTCTGACCGGTCTGGCCAAGGCGTCGGGCATCGAGACGCCGACGCGCGAGGATCTGGCGCGGCTGGACCGCAAGCGCAAGAAGCGCACCTCCAACAAGGAGTGGATGAGTCCCACCGATCAGGATGCGCGGGTTGCGAAGATGAAGGACGGCAGCACGCATCTGGCTCACAAGGCCGAACATGCGGTCGATCTGGATACGGGCGCGGTGGTGGCCGTCACCTTGCAGGCCGCCGATCTGGGCGACACCACCACCATCGAAGAGACCCTGGCCGAGGCAGTTGTCGCGGTCGCCGAGTTAGTCGTGCGCGAGGCCGATCTGCATCCTGATGAAGAGCCGCAGGTCAACGTGGAGGGCATCGAGGAACTGGTCGCGGACAAGGGCTATCATAGCGGCGCCGTTCTTGAGCAGATCAAGGAGAAGGAAGTTCGCACCTACATTCCGGAGAAGAAGCAGGCGGGCAAGCGGCACTGGAAAGGCAAGCACGGTGAGCAGCAGGCTGTTTATCAAAACCGTCAACGTGTGCGCGGCAAGTATGGCAAGAGTTTGCTGCGGCGGCGCGGCGAGCGAGTCGAACGAAGCTTTGCTCATTGCTACGAGACGGGCGGAATGCGGCGCTGCACCTTGCATGGACGGAAGAATATTCTCAAACGTCTGCTGATTCACGTCGGCGCGTTCAACATCGGCCTGGCGATGCGCAAAATGTTGGGCGCGGGCACGCCGCGAGAGCTGAAGAACCACGCGCTGGGCCTCTTTGGGCGCGCTTTTGCGCACCTCATCGGCCTATGCTGGCCAGCAAGCCCGATTCAAAGCTGTACGGGCCGAGTTTTCGTTCTGACCAATGGATTTCTCGTTCAGGCAGTCAACTGCTGACCGGGCTGAAAATGGCCGGTTACACCACAGGCTGCTAGCCGATTCAGGAAAATCTTACCTCATTTTGCGGCTGAGCCTTCAGGATGAGCTAACTGTTCAGGAGT
>JAJZMO010000212.1 GCA_021798235.1 Acidobacteriota bacterium
AGTCGGAGGCATACTTCACCAGCGCCGAGCAGCACATTCGCTGCCTGCTCTTTGGCGCGGAGGGAACGCTGTACGCGGGCAGTGATGGCCGCGGCCTCGTGTATCGCATCGTGCCCAATGCGCACGGTGATACGGCGCAGGGCTTTGTGCTCTTTGAATCCGCACGGCGCGAGGTGACCGCGCTGGCACTGGACCCGGCAGGCAATTTGTACGCGGCCTCGCTGGGAGAAAAAGACTCCACGCCATCGCTGCCGCCGCTGGGCACCCATGGCGGTGGCACCACGGTGACCACCACCGTTACCGTGTTGGCTCCGGGATCCATGCAGGCCTCCGGCAACAACACGCTGCTGCCACAGGGCACGGAGATCGACCAGATCGCTCCCGATGGCGCGCCGCGCAAGCTATGGTCTTCCGTCAACGATGTGGTCTACGCACTGGCGTGGCAGACGGGCACCACGCCGGGACTGCTGGCTGCCAGCGGGAATCAAGGCCATTTGTACCGCATTACTGCCGATGGCGAATTTGCGGACCTTGCGCATTTGGATGCGCACCAGGCCACGGCCTTCGCACTGCGGAACCCAGCGCTGTATGTGGCCACCAGCAACACGGGCAAACTCTA
The DNA here is from genome assembly GCA_021798235.1 of Acidobacteriota bacterium. Next base: position 620 of record JAJZMO010000212.1, read on the forward strand.
CCGACTCGATGCGGCGGCCAAGTCGCCAGCGAATGCATCTGTATATACCGGCCAAATTTTTGATGCAAAATTCTTCTCGCACTGGGGCCGGGCCACGGTGCGCGGCACAGGCAGCTACGATCTGTTTGTGCGCAGCGGCAATGTGGAACAGCCCGAAGCTGGATGGAGTGACTGGAAGCAGGCGAGCGCGAACGCTGGCCCCATCCCCGCGCCCGCCGCACGCTTTGTGCAGTGGAAGGCCGTGCTGCACCCCGATGCACGTATCGAGCAGGTCGCGCTGGCCTACCTGCCCCAGAATGTTGCGCCCAGCGTGGATGCGATTGTCCTCCAACTGCACGCGCGCGTGCATCCGGGCCTGAATCCGCCACAACCGGAAACGATTCCTGTGCCTGCGCCCAAAGGGAAGGATGCGCCCGCCGGATTGATCTACACGCTGGATTCCTCCGCTGGGCCGTTGATGGCGCTGCGCGATGCGGGCTGGGCCACGGCACGCTGGAAGGCGGACGACCCGAACGGCGACCACCTGCGCTACACAGTCGAGGCGCGCGCCGACGGCGATGCCCATTGGCAAACGCTGGCCAAAAATCTGCGCGAGGATTTTCTCTCCTTTGATCTGCGCCTGCTGCCCGATGGCTGGTATCGACTGCGTGTGACGGCGACCGACGCTCCGTCGAATCCTGCCGCGGCAGCGCTGACTGGATCCAAAGAAAGCGCGGCGTTTCTCGTCGACACCACACCGCCCGTGCTCAGCAACATCCAAGCGCAGATGGAAAATGGCGCGGTGCATCTGCACTTCCTCGCCAAAGACGCACTGTCGCGGATTGCACGCGCGACCGTTTCCATCGACGCCGGCCCGTGGCAGATGGTGGACCCGGTAGGCTTGCTCTCCGACGCGCCCGAAGAGCGCTACGATGCAACGCTGCCCTTGCCCACGCAGCCAGCGGGCGCGCAGGCGACGAACGCACAACACATCGTAGCCATGCGCGTCTTTGACGGCGCGGGCAACGTGGCTATCGGCAAGGCCGTCGTCAACGCGACGGCGGCGCAGTAGGCAGAGGCAAACAGACATGCGTTTTGAACTCTTCATCGCCCGCCGGTATCTGCGCGCCAAGCGCAGACAGGCCGTGGTGGGCATCGTGACGGGCATCTCCGTGCTGGGCGTGGCTGCGGGCGTGGCCGCGCTCATCCTGGCGCTGGCCATTACCACAGGAATGCGCCGCGACCTGCGCGATCGTCTGCTTGGCTCGACCGCCCATGTCGATCTGATGCGCACCGCAGGCGACGGCATCGAGCACTGGCGCAGCTTGAGCGAGCGCCTGCGCCGCCTGCCTCATGTCACCGCCGATGCGCCGGGACTGTACGGACAGGTGTTGATCTCGCGGGGCGCACGCTCCGGCGGCGCGTTGGTCAAAGGCATTCTGCCTAATGAAGAGCGCACCGTTAGCGATCTGCTGCAATCCATCACCGAGGGCAGCGGCGCGGCGCTGGCTCCCGTGCCGCAGAGCGATGCGGCGCCCGCTGACTCGATTCCGCCGGTGGTCATTGGCTCCGACTTGGCGGACACGCTGGGCGTCAACGTGGGCGATCAAGTCCTGCTCACCAGCCCGCAGGGGGAGCTGACGCCCTTCGGCCTGGTGCCTAAATATGAACGCTTCCAAGTGGTCGGCATCTTTCACTCCGGCTTTTTTCAGTACGACTCCTCCTACGCGCTGGCGCGTTTGAGCGATGTGCAACATCTCTTTGGCGAGCCGGACCTGGTCTCCGTCATCAGCTTCAAAGTTGACGATCTCTACCACGCCGACCGTATTGGCGAGAGCATTGCCGCCGCTGCAGGCAAGGGCTTTGAGACCACCAACTGGATGGAGCAGAACCGCGAACTCTTCCGCGCGCTCAGCCTGGAACAAATGGTGACCTTCGTCGTGATTGGCCTCATCGTCTGCGTGGCTGCACTGAACATTTTGATCGCGCTCACCATGATGGTGATGGAGAAGACACGCGACATCGCCGTGCTGATGTCCTTTGGCGTGCGCGCGGATC
>JAJZMO010000135.1 GCA_021798235.1 Acidobacteriota bacterium
TAACTGATGCCGTTGATGGTGACTGGATCGTTGGCCTGAAAGACGGCCACCTGGCGCGTATAGCCCGGAGTGCTGGCATTGGCCGTATTGTTGGCGGTCACGTTCAGCGCTGCCTGGTCCGCATTCAGCGCGCCCGCCATGATCTGCAATGCAGAGTTAATCGTGGCCATGCCAATTGCCCTCGTAGTTCTGCCGCAAAGAGTGCTTCAGTGGTGCAAATGTACCGCTGTGAAACTGCCCTACAAACCGGTGCCAGCCGTTGGCTGCGATGCCGGGTACCGAGAAAACTCTGTAGTTGCGCCCATGCCAGCACAGAGCGTTGTGCTCCGCATCAGACGCAGATTGCGCTCCGTCAACTGCAAGAGCAAAGCCAAGACAGCCTGCGCAGGCTGGGCGGCGCGTATCTCTGGCAGCGTGGGCGGCGTGCGTTGCAACTCGGCCAGCTCACCGCGCAAGCGGTCCAGCCGCTCGGCGTCGAGTTCTGTCAGCGCTGCAATCGCTTCTTCCACCAAATGCTGCATGATGCTTCGCCTCTCTGGTCGTGCTGCCGAACTAGTTGCCTTGACCCAGCATGTTCTGGATCAGGCTGCCCGCCACGGCATCGGCAGGAACGTTGTAGGTGCCGGCCTGAATGGCCGACTGCACCTGATTGACCAGCGCCATGCGCACATCCGATTGCGAACCTTGCGCATTCATGGCTGCAAACAATCCGCCTGCGCTCAGGTCGGCATGGTCTGCACCCGGCTGCGAGGCCGACGTCTGAGGCGCGCTGGCTCCCGACTGGCCCGGCTGCACACTGGCCGGTTGCCCGGTCTGACCCGCCGCTGCAGGTTGCTGCGTCGTGCCTGGAAAATTAAAGATGCCCGGTAGATTCATACTTCCTCCTCACCTCATCCATTCCATCGGCGGACAAAATGCAAACTTTAGTACCGAATTGCAAAAAATTCTGCTTGACAGTCCTTCCCTTCCCATTACCGGAGCGGATGAATCGCCAGCCCATGCTGCAACAAAGGAAATCCACTGGATGTGCGCTGTAACCCGTGCATTTTCTTGCCCAAAGTGCCATCCTCGGCCTCCCTGGCAAGAGCATTGGAAGCTGCAGATCCCTTGGTGGCCGCAGCGTCGGCTGCCTCCACCGGAGCCAGTTGCGCCAGGATATGCTGCGCAATGCCCAGTCCGCCCGCAGCGGCCAGCGCATCAGCCAAAGCCTGTGTGCCCAGGCTGTCCACCGTGCCCAGACTGCCACTTATTGTGCCGTCGGCCCCACCGCTGCCTCCCAAGCCATCACTGCCGGCAAAGAGTGGATCTTCTTTGAGGGGCTTGAGCAGCTCCTGCAAAAAATTGGCTTCAAACTCCTGCGCAGCTTTGCGCAGTCGCGGACTGGCGGTTGCCGCCGCATTCGCGCCGCGTATCTGCACGCCGCTGGGGGGAAGCGAATGTAAATTTGCCAAGTGCGCTCCGTGAGTCATCGTCTGCCTCCGTTGTTTCCCGATCGTTGTTCGTGTTGCAATGCTGCCGCGAGTCCTGAGTCTTCCTGCCCATGGGCTGCTTAAATCACCACTAACTCCGCCTCGAGCGCGCCCGCCTGCTTCATCGCCTGCAAGATCGAGATCACATCCGTCGCCGTGGCTCCAATGGCTTGCAGGTTGCGCACCAAATCATCCACCGTGGCACCCTCTTTGAGCTGTATGCGGTTGACGGGTTGATTGTTCACCTGCACCTGCGTCTGCGGCACCACCTCCGTGCTGCCGCCGCCGAAGGCATTGGGCTGTGAGACTTGGAACTGCGTGACCACGTCGATGGCCAGTCCGCCATGCAAAATCGAAACCGGCAGCAGGCGCACATTGCCGCCAATGACCACCGTGCCGGTGCGTTCATTGACCACCACGCGCGCTTTGGGATACACATGCACGGGCAGCGCCTGCACCTGCGCCAGCAGCGTGGGAATATCCTGGCCTGCGGGAACATCCAAGTGAATCTGGCGGCTGTCGAGTGCGCGGGCGGCGCTGCGGCCCAGCGCACGATTGATGTCATCGGCCACGCCGGTGGTGGTTTCAAAGTCGGACTCGTGCATCTCAATGGTCAAGGCACGCATACCGGCCAGCGACATGGGCACGGCGCGCTCAACCAGCGCGCCTTCGGGGACGCGTGCGGTGTCAGGAAAATTTAACTGCTTGGTATTGCCATTGGCGCTGACCGAGTAACCGCCGACCACGAGCGGCCCTTGTGCCTCTGCGTAGATCTGGCCGTCCGGGCCATAGAGCGGAGTCATCAGCAAGATGCCGCCTTGCAGGCTGCGCGCGTCACCTGTTGATCCCACGGTTACGTCAATTTTGGCTCCCGGCTGCGCAAAAGGTGGTAGTGTCGCCTCCACAAACACAGCGGCCATATTTTTCACCATGACCGTTGTCAGCGGATATGGCACCACGATGCCCAAACGCTGCAAGGTGGAAAAGAGTGTTTGCAGGGGGAAGTACGTCATCTGGCTGTCGCCGGTGTTTTGCAGCCCCACCACGATGCCGTAGCCGATGAGTTGATTGTCGCGGATGCCGGCAATGGAGCTGACATCTTTCAGCAAGGCTTCCCGCACCACGGGACGCGCATCGGCACTGGCCGCTGGTGCAGCCGCCGCCGATGCCGCGGACGACGGCGC
>JAJZMO010000011.1 GCA_021798235.1 Acidobacteriota bacterium
TGGCAGCCAGATAGTCGCGCACGGAAATGCGGAGCCGGCGGCAGCTCTCGATCACCGACAGGATGGCGGCCACGCGCGGTCCGGCCTGCGGGCTGCCGATGTGGATCCAGTTTTTCCTTCCCATCGCTACCGGGCGCATCGAATTCTCGGCCAAGTTGGTCGACAGCTCCAGTTGCGGGTATTCGAGAAAGAGCGTCAGCTTCTTCCACAGCGCCAGCGTGTAGTTCGACGCCTGGCCCGCCTTGCTGCGGGGCAGCACGGTTTTGCTCGTGGCCAGGAGGTGTTCCCGGATTTCATCGAGCAGTGGAGGAGCTTTTTCCTGGCGCAGAAGATGACGGGCGGCATGATCCATCTTTTCCTCGCGCGCATGAGCGTCGATCAAAAACAACTTGTCTATCAGTTCGACCGCGCGAATCGAGTCGGCATCCTGCTTGTTCAGCTTTACTGCATCTATAAAATGCCTCCTTGAATGGCTCCAGCAGCAAGCATGCACCATCCCAGGGCCGCCGAGACCGCGCTCGTACGCTGTGTAATCGTCGGTTTGGAGAATGCCCGCGAAGGCGCCGAGGAACAGCTTCGGCCCTTCGCGCCCGCGGCTCATGCGAAAATCGAAGACCGCCCCACCCCCCGGCGTACTGTACTGCCAGAGATAGCCTTGATGGTTCTTGCCGCGTTTGTCGTGCGTCTGCACATCGACCGGCGTCTCGTCGGCCTGAATGTAACCGCTGGCCAGCGACTCCCTGCGCATGGCGCCGACCACCGGGGAGAGCATTTCGCCCACCGTCATCACCCAGCCGCACATCGTGGCCCGCGTGATCTCGATGCCCGCATCGCGCAGCAGGATGGCGCTCTGACGATAGAGTGGGCAGTGATTGGCATACTTGCTGACGATGGTGTCGATGATCACCTGGTCTGAGACCAGGCTCTTGTCGATGATGCGCGGCGGAAGCGGCGCCATGGCTACGCCTTGCTCCTCGCACTGCTTGCAGGCGCGCTTCTCGCGCTTGACGACCTCAACGTAATATTCGGCCGGCTTGACGTTCAGCATTTCGCTCTCGTCGTAGCCGATCACTTTCGTTTCCACGCCGCACTTTCCGCACACGCATTGCTCGGACGTGCAGGCGACGATCTTCTCCACGCGCGGCAGATCCGCGGGAAGGGTCTGCCGGCCGGGATGCGCGCGCCGCTGCCGCTTCTTCTCGCCGTCGGCCGCCGGCAACGCCTCGCGCTCGCTCTCCGCCTGAACTTCCTGGTTCGAGACGCCGGGCTCTTCCTCCAGTAACTGTAGTTGAAGATTACTCAGCGTTTCACTGCCCGGTCCGTACTTGGCGATCCGCCGCAGACGCAGATGCTCTTCCAGAACCTGAATCTTGAGCCGCGCATACTCCAGCTCGCGCGCCGACGACTGCAGTTGCTGTGCTTGAGTTTCGATATGCTGTTGTAACTGGGCGATGATGGCGACGACAACAGGATCGGAGCGTGGAGGAACAGACAGTGGAGGAGGCACGCTCACGATGTCTTTTTATAACATGATTTTCCGTGGATAAGTGCGCGAAATATCCAGTGTTTATGCGGTTTTCAGCGACTCTTTCGGTTCTTCGGCAGGAGGCTTGCGATACCACTTTCGGGGCCGCGTCTGAGCCAGATCAATCCCCCCTAAAAGCAGCGCCAGTTCTTCGTGACGCAACGCAATTTTCTTTGCACCGCTGTCTCTCTGCGGCCAGCAAAATCTCCCGCCGTCTAATTTCTTCGCGCACACCCAAAGACCGCTGCCGTCATATACGACCGGCTTGAGGCGATTGCGCCGCGCATTTGTGAACAGAAAAACATGGCCGCTCGCGGGATCGCATTCCAGCCTGTCGCGCACCAGACCGTAAAGGCCGTTGAATCCCTTCCTCATGTCGGTCGACCCAGTCGCCACATAGATCCGCGTGGCCGGCCCAAAACCAAACATCGCCCTACACCTGTTCCAAAACCTGGAGCAGAAGCCGCAAGGCCGCCGCGTCGAATCCGCTGCCCACTCCAATGCGCCGTCCGTTCGGCAATTCCACCCACAGCGCGCTGCCGCTGTTTGCCGCCGCCGATCTACCGGACAACACCTCCACCGGAACCAGTCGGCCTTCACCGCTCTCGGTCGCGCGGCAGAGCCGCCGGTATTTGTCCAACGCCGTCACACTCAGCCCGCGGCCGGCGCAGAACGCTTGCCGCGTTAACCCGCTCGCCTCATACTCCCGCACCAGTTGCTCCGCTTCAGCTCGGCTTCGCCGACGCCCACGCACTGCTACTTCCAATCCCGCTTCGCTCATGCCTTCAGAGAATCACAAACTGGAACCGCAAAACAGGTGCGTTGCTCTGACGGATACAGTGAAAGTCCTCTACACACCCGGCAAGGGGAAGTGTTAGCTGAACGGCAAGGGTGTCCGTCGCGAGGCGAAGTCTGGAGGAAGCCGCAGGCAAAGCGCTGGCCTGACGAACAGGAATGGTATATACATCCGCGCATAAGTAAAGGGACAAATATGGCATACTGATATGGAGTGACCCTGTCAATTTCTGCGAAACTGTGGGGTTGTTTTTGTCGTTGTCGTTGCATTGGTCGTTTTCCGAGGACAGGGCGAGCAGCAGTCGGGGCAGATTTTAGC
>JAJZMO010000028.1 GCA_021798235.1 Acidobacteriota bacterium
CGATGGCGTTGCCATTGCCGTCGCTATACCAAAGAGCATCTCCGGTGCCCAGCATGATGTGGTTGGCACCTGTTCCGCCCATCACGCCCTGGTGGTAGTTGTCGCTCATCGCGTACTGGTCCGCCAGGGATTTCAGGTACGGCGCATCGCCCTGCTGCACATTGTAAAAGCCCATGGACGCCGAGCCTTCTCCCGTGGTCTCTTCGGTAAAGGGCGCGGGCACCGGCTTGCCGTTGGAGCCTGCACCGATGGTCGTCTCCACCCAGGGAAAGAGATCGGCCTTGCAGCCGCTGGGGTTCCACTGCGTGGCGTAGGCCATGTTGCAATCGGCCTGCTGCCACATCTGATAAAAGCGGTGTACCGGGCTGGCGGCGTATGCGTCATAGGGAATGCCCGGCGTAATCTGGAACGGCCCCGGCGGCAGATCGTTGCCATTCAGGATGCGCGTATCCGGCACTCCATGCTTCAGTCCGGTTCCCCCCGTGGTGAGGTACTGGTAATACGAAGCCGACAAGCCGGTCTCCGCAGCCTGGGCAGCGGCCACTGTGGAGAAGAGCGGCTTCGTGACTCCGCCAGCCAGTGGCGTGGGCAGCAAGGGATAGACGGATTTGCTCATCGGGCTGACCGAGTAGCCATAGCTGGCCGCATCGACTGCGGAAAACTGCGTGGCCAGTGCATAATTCGGCCCGGGCGTTCCATCGGCGTTGATGATGCCCTTGGAAAGCAGATTGTCCACCTTCTGCCCATTCTTGGGGGCGTAGGTGGCAAAGACGTGGTCAAAGCTGCGATTCTCACCGATGATGACGATGACATGCTTGATCGGGGTGCGGGTGCGGTCATCGGCATCCTCATGATCCCGGTGATCCTGTGCGCTTGCGGGCACGGCGTGGGCCGCAAGCATCAACAGCGCGGACAACAAGGCCGCGTTGCTCTTCGAACAAAAACGATTCCACAACATGGGGCATCCTCCCGGAGTGCTTGCGCTGGACAGATGCAGCGATGCACACCTGCGCAGCGTGCCCCAACTCTAGTTCCGGTTGAGAGAAATTCCCTTGAAGGATGCGCGAATAGCCGATGAATTTTGAGGGGAAAAAGTGGAAAATGCGAGTGAGGGCGCGTTGCCGCGCGCGGGGGTTACCCGCGCACGGCGATGCGAGTGAAGCTCAGTACAGCGCGACTGTCCACAGGATGGCCAAAGACACGCGCCGGGCTAAAGACGCTATTCAGCAGCACATTATTCAATTGCGCCTGCACGTCGGGAGTCACCGGACCGGAGACAACCTTGTAGTCGTACACGCGCCCGTTTTGGTTGACACTGGCTTCCACAACGATCGGCACCTTGATGGAAGAATCCACGTCGTCGCCCGCAACCGAGTACAGGAAATGGGGCGCGCTGGAGGTGTCAATGGTAGCGTCACCGACCGCAACTTGATTGGGCGTCGCCATGGTTCCGATGAGCATGGCCACCGTACCCAGCAAAACGATGGAGCTGGCCAGCCCCGCAGAAGCACGCATCAGGAACGGAGCAGCAGCGTTCTCCCAATAGGTGTGCCAGCTGTCCAAGCGGCGACGGACGGTCTTCGAAGCGCGCTCGCGCGACAGCGCCAAGCGCAGACGCAGATCCAAGCCCGCCGGAGCCTTGGCCGGGCCGACCGCGCTCAACATGCGCTGCATCGTACACCAGGCTTCAAACTCGGCTGCACAATCTCTGCACTGTTCCAAGTGCGCAGAAACCGCCTGCATCTGTGTGCCCCGGATCGCTCCGTCCAAATAACCGGAGAAGAGTGTCTGTATGGACCGGCACGGATTGTTTTTCATACCGCCTCCTTGCACAATTTTCCGTTGACTGTTTTCGCCGCAACTGCTCCGGCGCGTTGGTTTGCCTGGGAAACAAATTCTGCCAAGTACTGCCGCAACGCGGTGCGTCCACGCATCAAGCGCGACTTAACTGTACCCACGCGCAAATGCAGAACCTCAGCAATCTCTTCGTAGGCCAAACCTTCCAAATCGCGCAGCACCACCACAGTTCGAAATGGCTCTGGCACCTGCCGCAGTGCAGACTCCACGACCGTGCGCATCTCGGACTTGGCCGCAGACTCAAACGGAGACTGCCGCTCATCGGCCAGTGCATCCTTCCAGCAAAGCCGTGAGCCTGCGTCCTCAGCCTCACTGGCTTGCACTTCAATCGTGACCTCTTGCGCCTTATGCCGGAACCACCAGCGCCGCTGGTTGTAAGCCTCGTGCAGCGCAATGCGGTAGATCCACGTTCTCAAACTTGACTGCCCGTGAAAACCGCCAATGTTGCGAAAAACCTTAATGAACACGTCCTGGGTTACATCCGGGGCGTCATCGGCATTGGTTAGTATGCGCGCCACCAAGCTGTATACAGGCTGATGGTACTGCGCAATCAGTGAAGCGTAGGCGTCTTCGGAGCCGGCCTTCAGCTCGGCTACAACTGCGGCCTCTTCCGGTCGCATTTCTACGATGCTGGCTACGTGTCCCATACGCAAAGCCTCATACCTGCTGGCATCTTCTACCGTAGCAGCAGCCAAGGCTCTACTCAACTAAAAAGTGCGCAAAATCTGTGTATTTCCGTTACCGAACGATGTACCCCCACATGCTTACTTAGACAAGAGAC
>JAJZMO010000170.1 GCA_021798235.1 Acidobacteriota bacterium
GCGTTAGCCGCCGGGGCGGCCGCGCCCTTCTTTGGTGCCGTCGAGGGCGGCGGCTTGCCGGCCCGATCCTTCAGCCGGTAACTCCGCCCGGTTATGGACAGGACTTCCGCGTGGTGCAGGAAGCGGTCCAGGATCGCCGTGGCCGAAGGCACATCAGCCAGCAGTTTGCCCCAGTCTTCCAAGGGCCGGTTGGAAGTCATCATCGTCGAACGGGTTTCGTAACGCCGCAGGATGATTTCGAAGAGGAACTCGCCACTGCGGCGCGGCAGTTGTTTAATGCCCATGTCATCGATGACCAGCAGGTCCGGTTTGAGATAGCGGCTGAGCACTTTGTCCTGGCCGGCGAAGGCTTCTTCCCGCAGGAAGTCGCGCACCACGTCGAAGATGGAGCGATAGTAGACCACCCAGCCGGCGCGGATGGCCTGGTAGCCCAACGCTTGCACCAAGTGACTTTTGCCCACGCCCGGCGGGCCGAGCAACAGCACATCGCGGCGTTCTTCGATGAAGCGGCCCGTCGCCAATTCATAAACCTGTTTGCGACTGATGGAGGGATTGAACTGCCAGTCAAAGTCCTCCAGGGTCCGCAACTCACGGAAGCCGGCGGCCTTGACCCGCCGTTGGATCAGTCGATCCCGTCGCACCGTCAGTTCATCCTGTACCAGCAGTTCCAGGAACTCGCCGTGGCTCAAATGGTTGCCGCTGGCTTCCTGCAAGCGGATCTCCAGGTTCTGGCACAAGCCCGAGAGTCGCAACTGCTTGAGCGCTTGGCGCAAGGCGTCTTTCATGAAGAAGCTCCTTTCCGTAAGTTGGCTTGCGTGCTCCCGGTCGCCGGATCATGGGGAACGGGATCGGTGGTTCCGTGGAAGGCCGCCTGCACCAACGCCGCGTATTCTTCCGGCGGGCGGATCAGCGGATGCGCCTCCAGCAGCGGGAGGGGCTCCTGCACCGTCCCGCCGTGGGTCAGCAGTTCGCGCAGCGCCCGCAGCCGATAGGACTGGTGGCTCACGGCCACCTGGCAGGCCTGGTCGATGGCCCCCGCCGGATAGCGGCTCGCCAGGCTCAGCAGCCCCTGCAAGACTCGGACGCCTTCAATGCCGCGGTTCTGCAACATCGCCTGCGCCCACTGCGCGGCGTGGGAACCCAAGAGCGCCGCCCGCTGCAACAGATACGCCGCGCCACGCTCCACGCCCCAGATTTTGGCGCTGTGGATGTGCGCCACGGCGGTGGCGAAGCGGCCCGCCGGACGACGGGCGTGCAGGGCGATCTGCTCGCGGCGGTGATTGAAAATCCGCACGGTGTGGGCATCCCAGCGCGCCCAGACCTGCCGCGTGACGTACTCCGGCGGCACCGAGTAGTAGGCCTTGGCCACCTCCACGTGGCCGTCGCGATGCACACTCCGCAGGCTCTCCTGGAAGTAAGGGAAGCGTTCGACGGGCAAGGGCAGCAGCGCCGGCCGTTCCACCGCCGTGAAGAGCGGGCCGACCTGCTGGCGGGTCGTGCCATGGATGCGGGTATCGGCAATGGTCTGTTCCCAGTGCCGCAGGTATTCGTTCTGCCCAGCCAGGGTGGCGAAGGTACGTCCTTTCAGGCCGTTGTCTTTGACGTAGCCGATGCCCCGTTCAATTTTGCCTTTGTGCCGCGCGGCATAGGGACGACAGGGCAAAATCACCGTTCCGTAATGGACGCAGAACGCCGCCACGCGCGGATTGAGTTCCGGCTCGTAGCGGTCGGCGCGGGTCACCGCGGCGCGTAAATTATCGATGACCAAGGTGCGCACGACGCCGCCCCACGACCAGAAGGCGTTCTCCAGACAGGCCAGGAAGTCTTCTGTCGTCTGCCGCAGCACCGCCTCACTGTAGGCCTTGCGGCTGTGGGACAGCACGATGCGGAACACCCAGGTGCCGCGGCGACGCCCGGCGGAATCCGCCAGCGGCGCGCCGCGGCCGAAGTCCACCTGGGCCTCCTCGCCGGGAGCACATTCCATCCGCCGGAACGGTAACGCGCCGGCGACGCACAAGTGCCGCACGAAGCGTTTGACGCTGTCGTAGCTATGCCGGAAGCTCGCCTCGCCCACCAGGTCCTGATAGATGCGCTGGGCCGTGAGTCCTTGTTGGAGCTTCGCTTGGATGACCAGCCGGTAGGATTCGCATACGCTCGGCGGACCCGGCCGCGCGACGCTGGCCATTGCGCCAGTGACCGCGAGATTGGCCGGGACGGCGGAGGCTTCGTCGCCTTGGCCCCACGCCACGGACCCGGCGGGCAGGTTCGTGGCCGGTTTTGAATCCGTATCCACCGGGGCCGTGGGGGGCCGGTTCAACGGCGGTGGCGGCCATCCGCAGAGCACCTCCGACCCGGCGGGCGGGTTCCTGGCCGGTTTTGCCGCCAACGCCAGATGCCGGCTCACCGTCTCCCGGTGAATGCCCAGTTCCCGGGCAATCCGCCGCCGCGACCAGCCGCGCGCATAAAGGGTTGTAACTGCTTGTATCATGGCCACTTCCAGATGATTGGACATTCGTAACTTCCTCGCTTTCCAGTACGAAAAGCGTCAAGCCTACGAACTCCTTGCATCGTCCTTAAAGTGGCCGGTTTTCACCTGCCCGCAAGTGGCCGGTTTTGCCCGCCCGCTGACA
>JAJZMO010000044.1:0-1748 GCA_021798235.1 Acidobacteriota bacterium
CATCTTGCAATTTATACGTGTTAGCCTGCATATCTCACAGGTCGATTGTCGATTGGGGTGATTCCGGGAGAAGGAAATAGCTGGAAAGGCCGTCTTTTCTGTGTCATAACTACGTTATCGAGACGGGTTATGGCCGAGGAAAGGGCGGCCTTTCACATGACAGAGTGTAATCAAGAAGTCTTCTCGTTTGCATCACATTTTTCGCGCCGGGTGGAGACCAGTTTCACAGCGGGCCAGGTATCAACCGATGGTGGGGCGTTGTTGTTGCGCCAGGCCGATCTCAAGATCGGACTGCTGAAGCGGGTGGCGGCCTGTTTCACCGACAAGCGGAAGCAGAATCAGGTCGAGCACCAGCTTGGCGAGATGCTCTCGCAGCGCATCTACGGGCTGGCTCTGGGCTACGAGGACCTTTGCGATCATGAGCAGTTGCGCCACGATCCGCTGATGGCGGTGCTGGCCGGCCGGCGCAAGTTGGAAGAGCCGCTGGCCGGCAAGAGCACGCTGAACCGGCTGGAACTTCCAGGCGGCAGCAAGCGCTATCACAAGATCGATTACGCGCCCGCGAAGATCGACGCGCTGTTGTGCGATCTGTTCATCGAGTCGCACGCTGAAATGCCAGCCCGGATCGTGCTCGATCTGGATGCAACCGACATCCCGCTCCACGGTCATCAGCCGGAGCGCTTCTTTCATGGCTACTACGACAGCTACTGCTACTTGCCGCTCTATATCTTCGCCGGCGATCACCTGCTGGGCGCGCGGCTCAGGCCGGCCAACATCGATGGAGCCGCCGGTGCGCTGGATGAAGTCAAGCGCATCGTGGCCCAGTTGCGCGCCAAGTGGCCCACGGTGCGTATCGTCTTGCGCGGAGACTCGGGCTTCTGCCGCGAGGAACTGATGGCCTGGTGCGAGGCCGACGAGAACAAGGTGGACTTTCTCTTCGGCCTGGCGCGCAACAGCCGCTTGCAGAAGATCATCGGCAAGCAGATGCAGGAGGCCAAGCTCGAGCACGCCGAGACCGGCAAGGCGGCGCGTGTCTTTACCGAGTTCAACTATCAAACGCACAAGAGCTGGGCGCGGGCGAGGCGCGTAGTTGCCAAGGCCGAGTATCTGGACAAGGGCGAAAATCCACGCTTCGTCGTTACCTCACTCAGCACCGATGAGTGGGCGGCGCGCGAGCTGTACGAGAAGTTCTACTGCCAGCGCGGCGAGATGGAGAACCGCATCAAGGAGCAGATGTGCCTGTTCGCCTATCGCCTCTCGACCGAAGAGATGAAGGGCAATCAGCTGCGGCTGTATCTGTCGGCCATGGCCTACACGCTGGTGGAAGCGCTGCGGCGGCTGGCGCTCAAGGGCACCGAGTGGGCCGAGGCGCAGGTGGATACCATCCGCCTCAAGCTGTTCAAAGTCGGCGCCCTGGTCCGCATCAGCGCCCGGCGTGTGTGGCTGGAGATGCACTCCTTCTATCCGTGGAAGCACATCTACGCCCGAGCCTTCGACGCTCTGCGCTGCTGAGAGCCGAAAGATGCCCCAAACGGACTTTTCCACTGCGGCCGCACAAGGAGGCTGGCGGAGCTATGCCCGAAATCCAACTTCGGCACTGAAAAACTCCCGCCGCTCATCCCCTGCAACGTTTCCAGCACTACTTCTTACCGGGATACTGCTCTCCTGGCCAGTTCTGCCCCGCCACTCCCCGCAAAAATCGACCCCTGTGAGATATGGCGGCTAGGGGGTGTGGGGGGTGTCCAACG
>JAJZMO010000044.1:1758-2629 GCA_021798235.1 Acidobacteriota bacterium
AAAACCAGACTTTGACCGCGAACTGATGATGCACGAGGGAAAAGGGCGGCTAGTGAGGGCGTATGTTGCGGCAGTGTTGCACAATGCAACTTCCGTGATTGCAATCACTGCAAATCGCAATACAGAAAAATATCGTGTACGTAATGACCGATCCCGGCAGCAATCCGATTCTCGACTCCATTAACGAAGGCGTCTTTACCGTCGATCACCAGTGGCGCATTACGGCCTTCAATCGCGCCGCCGAGCGCATCACCGGCGTTCGCCGTCAGGATGCCCTTGGGCGGCAGTGCTCGGATGTCTTCCGGGCCAACATCTGCGAAGAGTCCTGCGCGCTGCGGCGCACTCTCTCAAGCGGCAGGCCGGTTGTGGGCGCAACGGCAAACATCATCGGCGTGAACGGTAGACGGATTCCGATATGCATCTCGACGGCGTTGCTGCAGAATCAGCAGGGCGAGGTCACGGGCGGCGTCGAGACCTTCCAGGATCTGAGCTACGTGGAGCAACTGCGCAAGGAGCTTGAGGCGCGCTACACATTTGAAGACATTGTGGGGCGGAGCCCTGCGATGCAGAGTCTGTTCGAGGTTCTGCCGCAGATTGCGGTCAGTTCCAGCACGGTTCTGATCGAAGGTGAGAGCGGCACAGGCAAGGAGCTGTTTGCCCGCGCTCTTCATCACCTTTCGCCGCGCAATAAAAAGCGTTTTGTCGCCGTCAACTGCGCGGCGCTGCCCGATACTCTGCTGGAGTCGGAGCTGTTTGGATACAAGGCGGGAGCGTTCACCGACGCCAAAAAAGATAAGCCGGGACGCTTTGCCCTGGCCGACGGAGGAACGATTTTTCTCGATGAGATCGGGGACATTTCGCCGGCGATGCA
>JAJZMO010000038.1 GCA_021798235.1 Acidobacteriota bacterium
AGGTTCCGCCGAAGAATGGCTTTCCATCCGGCGTCAAAATCACCGTAAGCGGCCAGCCGCCCGTGCCGCTCATCGCCGAAACGGCCGCCTGATAGCGGCTGTCCACGTCGGGGCGCTCATCGCGGTCTACTTTAATAGCGACGTAGTGTTCGTTCAGGATGGCGGCAATCTCCGCATCCTCGTAGCTCTCGCGGTCCATCACATGGCACCAGTGGCACCAGACGGCTCCAATATCGAGCAGGATGGGTTTGTTCTCGCGTTGGGCCTGCGCAAATGCGGCCTCGCTCCACTCTTGCCACGCGATGGGCTGGTGCATGGCCGAGCGCAAATAACTGGACGAGGCCTGCGCCAATGCGTTGGCCGCCTGCGAAATGTGTTGACTGGTTTCCATGTAGACTCTTTCCTGCGTCGTGTTGCCGGGGAGGCGTTAGGGAATCTCTGATCCAGTCCCACAACGATCCCTCAGTGGCTAAAGCGCGCGCATCTCTCCGGTGCTACGGACGGGCTGAAGCCCGTCCCCTTCAAAACACAGACTTGTTCAGAGATTCCTTAGCGCACGAGGCGCTGCGCAATTTCCGTGTACAGATCAATGGCCTCGAAGAGTTCGCTCTTGGCCAGTCGTTCCTCCGGCGTGTGCGCCACGTGAATGGAACCCGGCCCGATCAGCAGCGGCTCACCCCAGGCCGTCAACGAAGGCACATCCGTGGTGAAGGCGGCGATCATTGTCGGCAAGCCTTCAATCTTGCGGAATTTTTGGTAGGGCAGGTCCAGCGTAAACTCCACGCTGACCGCATCGCCTGCGGCAGCCTTTACGGTTTCCCGCACGGGCTGCGACGGACCCACCAAGCGGATCAACACAAAGGCCGAGGCCTCGTCAGCGATCACATTCGGCGCGCGCCCGCCCTCAAGCAACCCAATGTTCAACGTGGACGGCCCCACCTCATCATTGACCGGCAACGGCGCTTGCAACAGGCGGTCCAGTGCGGGCACCAGCTTGTGAATCGCCGAGTCGCCCAGCTCTGGATAGGCCGAGTGCGCCATCTTGCCCTTCGCGCGTACCTCTGCACGCAGCGCGCCTTTGGAGGCAAGCGCCAGGCGATTGTCCGTCGGTTCTCCATTGATGAGAAACCGGCTGCCCCTGGGATGTTGATTGGCCACGCGCGCACCGGCGCTGTCGCGCTCCTCGCCAACGACGAAGAGCAGGCCCACGCGCACGCCAGCATCCCGCAGGCGCTCGGCTGCACAGATTTGCGCGGCGATGATGCCCTTGGCATCGCAGGCCCCGCGACCGTAAATATATTCGTCGTCTTCGGAGCTGCCAAAAAACGGCGGCACAGTATCCATGTGCGTGGATAGCACCACGTCCGGCGTCTGGCCGGGGATGCCTGCATACACATTGCAGCGCTCGCCGCCTGCAGATTGCTCGACGAGCGTGCGCTCGACGGAGAATTTTTGTGCGGCAAGATACTCGGCGAGGAAGTGGCCCACGGCGGCCTCATGAAAGGTGACCGAGGGAATGTCGATGAGCTGGCGCGTAAGCTGGATTGGATTCGTAGGCATTCTATTCCAGCATACCGCGCCGAAGGCCGACAGGCCGTGTACCTGCACGCTTACAATGGAGCTTTGCGCCATCTGCCCAGCATGGAACCCACCGCCGCCAATTCGCCTGCCGCAGCCGTGCGCGCCTTGGACCTGGCCGGCCCCGCCGGACGCTTGGAGGCGCTGCTGAATGCTGGCCAGCCCGATGCGACGTACGCTGCTCTGGTCTGCCATCCGCACCCGCTGGGCGGCGGCACGCTGCACAACAAGGTTGTCTACAACACGATGAAGGTGCTGCATGGCTTCGGCCTGCCCGTGCTGCGCTTCAACTTTCGCGGCACTGGCCGCAGCGAAGGCGCGCATGACCATGGCGTAGGCGAGGTAGACGACGTGCGCTGCGCGCTCGATTGGCTGGAGCAGGAATATCAGCGGCCTATTCTCTTCGCCGGATTTTCTTTTGGCGCAGCCGTTGGGTTGCAGGCCTGTTGCGGCGATGCGCGCGTGCGCGGCCTGATCGCGCTGGGCTTGCCGGTGGAAGCCGAAGGCCGCACCTATACCTACGATTGTCTGCGCGCCTGCCCGCAGCCGAAGCTCTTCGTCAGCGGTGACCACGACCCGTATGGGCCGGTGCAAGCGGTCAGTGCGATCGTCGCAACCGCAGCGGAGCCGAAGCAGCTGGTCTGGATCGCCAATACAGACCATTTCTTTGCAGGCAAGATCGACACAATGCAAGCGGCGCTGCGCACTTGGCTGACAGAGAATTTCTTTCCAGCACGCTGAATCGGAGAGTGTCGGATGCCCTTGCTGCCTGAAGATTCCGCGCATGATTTGGAGTTTTTGCGCCAATCCGCGCGGGACATTTTTGCGCATGCGCTGGAGCAGTGCAGCGTTGCAAAGGCCTTCGCACGAAAGGTACGCGTCGAAGGAACGCTGCTGCGCATCGATGACATGGTTGTGGATCTAAGCGACTATGACCGCGTGCGCATCGTGGCCGCGGGCAAGGCCGCTGCGCCAATGCTGCATGAGTTACTGCAACGGCTTCCGGTAAGCGACATCGGGGATTGGGCGGGAATTCTTGCAACTCCCC
>JAJZMO010000046.1 GCA_021798235.1 Acidobacteriota bacterium
GGAACCTGGAGAAGTTGGCACGAGCGCGGTGATACCCTGAAGAAGACATATGTTGGGCATTGATTTTCAGCTTCGATCCACGCGCAACCGGCTCCTTGGGAAGGCTGCGGCCTGTGCGTTGCTGGCGCTGGCCTTGCCGCTGCACGCAGCCGCCAACAGCAAGCCGACCGAAGCCGCTGCGCCGCTGTTGCCGCAGACATTTTCTGGCTGGCAGGTCGCTGGCACGATCAGCAGTAGCAACGACGCCGCCACAGCTGATGCTGGCAACGCCGCTGTGCTGCAGGAGTGCGGCTTTACCCGCTTTGCCTCCGCCAACTACAAGCGCGATGACGGCACGCTGCAACTGCGCGCGATGCAGTTTGGCGACGCCAGCGGAGCGATGAGCGCCTTCACCTTCTATCGCCACCCGAATATGCTGGCCGAGCAGATCGGCACAGACGCGGCCTACGACGGCAAACACATTCTCTTTTGGAGCGGCGACACCTTGGTCGATGCGACCTTTAGTCGCATCACGGCCATGTCGGCCTCAGAGTTGCGCGGCCTGGTGCAGACACTGCCCACTCCCGCAGGCAGCAGCAGCGTAGCGCCCAACATTGGCGGCTATTTGCCTGCACCGGATTTGGAGCCAGTCTCTGAGCGCTACGCGTTTGGCCCGCAGACCTATGCGCAAGGTGGGGGAACGCTGCCCACCTCGCTGGTGGATTTTGCACGCGGGGCAGAGACGATGACCGCGCGGTACAAATCCGTCAATGGTGAGGGCGAGCTGACACTCCTGGAATACCCAACACCACAGATCGCCATGGACCGCGAGCGTGCGCTGCGCAATTATTTTCAGACAGGAAACACGGCGCAAAATCCCTGGACGCCCGCGATAGAGAACAGCAACCCGGGCACGCTGCTGGTGCGGCGCACTGGGCCAATTGTTGCCGTGACCAGTGGCGCATTTTCGGTGCAAGAAGCGCAAAACCTGATCGGGCTGGTGCATTACGAAGCGAACGTGGTCGAGGATAATCCCGACGGCATGGTCAGCGACGCATCGAAAATGGGTCGGCTGATCGTGGGGATTTTTGTACTGGTGGGAATTCTGGCAGGAACGGCGCTGATCCTGGGCATATTTTTTGGCGGCGGGCGCGCACTGTTGCGCGTGTTGCGCGGCAAGCCCGCCTCCGCGATGGATGAGAGCGCACAGATCATCTCCCTGAACCTACGCGAGTAGTCCAAACGATGCGCTCGGTGGGGATTCGGTTGGAATTTTCGCTGCGGTTCGGGGCAGATTCTGAACCAGTCTTGGTGCAATCTGCGGATAACTGGCGGAAAAATTGAGTTGTTAAGCGATTGAGCGGCCCGAATTGGCGAAATTTAAGCGAAGACGACTTGGGCTGAGCTGGGCAAATCGGAAATTTTATCTTATTGATTATAAAAGGTTTATTTTGCTTTAGAAATTGGCTTGACACCCCGGAACGCAGCCCATAAGATTTCGCCAGAAAGTTCTGATGGCTTTGCCTCCGTTGGAACTATTCTCCCTAAAGAGAAGGCTGCCCTGTTGCCGGGTGGCCTTTTCGTTTTTGCAAAGAGTTTTGGAGGGACATGATGTTGGCCTTGTATGCAATACCCGTCGTGGCGACGCTGTATGCGTTGCCGCTGTTGTTGGGGTGGGCGGGACCGAACCGCTGGTATGGATTTCGGCACCGGCGCGCAATGGTGAACCGGGAGATTTGGTATGCGGCCAATCGCATCGCTGCCGTGCATATTCTGGCAGCGATGGCGCTGTGTTTGGTGCTGGAATTTGCAGTGCCCTCGTTGCATGACGGTGTGACGTCACACGTTGTCACACCGCTGTTGCAGATCAGCGCCTTGATCGTCGCCAATGCACTGACGCTGGTGCGCGTACTGCGCAAGAGCTGGAAGCGCTGAAGGAGTTTTGATCCAGACACAATTTCATTTTTGTCGACTGAGTCATTCTGAGCGGAGTCCGCGAATGCGGACGCAGTGAAGAATCCAGAGAATGAGAGCTGGATCGAATCCGCCTGAATTCTCTGGATTCTTCGCTTCCGATGGTCGCTCAGAATGACAGTTCGCTCATGGTCGTCCATGCTTCCCAACATGCGCGCAGAGGGTTGATTCAGCCGCGCTGATAGTCGCCGCTTTTGCCGCCGGACTTGCTCTCCAACTGCACATCCCGGATCAGGATGCCTTTGTCGAGAGCCTTGCACATGTCGTAAATGGTAAGCGCGGCGATGGTGACGGCGGTGAGCGCTTCCATCTCCACGCCGGTACCCGCGGTGGTGGCGGCGGTGGAGCGCAATTCGACTCCGCCAGGCTGGACCTGCGCCGTGACGTCAACAAAGCTGAGCGGTAGCGGGTGGCAGAGCGGGATCAGATCGCTGGTGCGCTTGGCCGCCTGGATGCCCGCGATGCGCGCAATCTCCAACGGATTGCCCTTGGGATTGTTGGGCAGCGCGGCGAGCACCTCGGCGCTGAGTGAGACGAAGGCCGAAGCTGTGGCCTCACGGCGCGTGGCCGGTTTGCCGCTGACATCCACCATGCGCGCGCGGCCTGCATCATCAAAATGAGAGAGCGGAGCCATGCCCCCAGCCTAGCAGGTTGGCTGGGCCTGCGGCAGCG
>JAJZMO010000315.1 GCA_021798235.1 Acidobacteriota bacterium
AGCTGCGGCATTGGGGGCGTTACCCTATCAAATTTGACGGCGTGGATTCCATGCGCAACTTCTTATTTTTTATCAAGTTGAGCGCAATCCTTCGGCGTATTCAAGTTCAAAAACCAACGGCCGGCCTCTGCCCCTTCCCACGGCATCCAATGCACAGCATTGGCCGGTGCGGCCATGGGCAGCGCCGTGGTGATCTTCCACTGCGCCCGCTGCGCGGCATGGCGCAATCCGGGCAAAAGAGCGCGATGGTACACGGCACAAAGCGGCTGCGGCTTGTTGTCCAGCGTGGGAACAATCGCCCAGGCAGGGCTGCTTTCCGTTTGCTGCAACATTTGCTGGAGCAGCGCCACCGGCAGCAGTGGAACATCCACGGGCAGAAAAAGATTCCAGTCCGTCTTGGTCTGCTCCAGTGCCGCCAGCAACCCACCCAAAGGGCCAATCGGGCCGCATTCGACTCCATCCATGACGACTGTGGCATCGCGCAGCACGGTCACATCCGTGCGCAGATCGTGGCGGTTGGAGCAGATATACACCGGCGAACAAACTGCGCGCAGCTTATCCAACGCAAGATCGAGCAGGGTCACTCCGCGCCAAGGCATGAGAACTTTGTCTTGTCCCATGCGGCGGCTTCGCCCGCCTGCAAGTAAAAAGCCGGTAACGGGGGCTGGGAACCGCATCCGCTACTTCCCCAACCGCTCAAAGAAATCAATCAGCGTTGCAATGCCATCGTAAAAGTTGGCGATGCAAAACTTTTCATTCGGAGCGTGCAGATTGTCATCCGGCAGGCCGAAGCCCATCATCACTGTGGGAATCTTCAAGTGGCGCTCAAAGTCCCCGACGATGGGAATGGAGCCGCCCGAGCGGATAAACACCGTCTCGCGCCCGAAGACCGAATGTAAAGCCTCCGTCGCCGCGCGTACGTAAGCGTTGTCTGTGCCAATCACAATGGCATCGCCAGAATGAATCAGCCGCACCTCCACCGTGACGCCAGCGGGACAGATGGATTCAGCAAATTGTTTGTAGCGCTCAAAGGTGCGCTGCGGCTGCATCTCCGGCGCAAGGCGCATGGAGACCTTGGCCACGGCTTTGGCAGGAATCACGGTCTTAGCTCCGGCTCCCGTAAAGCCGCCGGGCATGCCGTGAATCTCCAGCGTAGGCCGTGCCCAAAGACGCTCCAGCACAGAAAATTTTGTTTCACCCACCAGTGCGGTCGCGCCAATCTCATCGTGCAATAACTTCTGTTCATCGAAGGGCAGGCGCTTCCACGCAGCCATCTCTGCGGCTGAGGGCGCTTGCAACTCGTCATAAAATCCGGGGATTTGGATGTGTCCATCCGGGGTCTTCATTTGCGCCAGCATCCAACAAAGCGCTTGAAAAGGATTCGGCGCTGCGCCTCCATACAGGCCCGAGTGCAGATCGGTCTTCGCGCCGCGCACCTCCAGCTCCGTGTAGATCATGCCGCGCAGGCCCACGCACAACGTTGGCAGCCCCGGCGCAAACATCTCCGTGTCGGAGACCAAAGCAAAATCCGCCGTCAGCGTCTCTGGGTGTGCGCGCAGATATTCGGCAATGCCCTCGCCGCCCACCTCCTCTTCGCCTTCGATCAACAGCCGCACGTTGATTGGCAATTTTCCGCCGTGCGCCTGCATCAGGCTCTCCAGCGCCTTGATGTGCATGTACATCTGGCCTTTATCATCGACCGCGCCGCGCGCGTACAGATTGCCGTTGCGTTCGGTGGGTTCAAAGGGCGGCGAAAGCCACTCCTCCAGTGGATCGGGCGGCTGCACATCGTAGTGGCCATAACAGAGACAGGTGGGCTTCCCCGGCGCATGCAGCCAATCCGCATAGACCAGAGGATGCCCGGCTGTTTCGATCAGCCGCACATGCTCCATGCCAATGCGTTGCAGCTCGCGCACCAGAAACTCCGCCGCGCGGCGCACATCGCCTGCATGTTCTGGCAGTGTGGACACGGAAGGAATGCGCAACAGAGCTTTTAATTCTTCCAGAAAGCGCGCTTGATTCTGACGAGCAAATGCAACTGCGGATGAGGGCATGCACAACTCCTGTTCTCAGTTTGCCACGGCGAGCGCCGGGACCAGCACGGGCGACCACAGGTTTTCCCAATCGAAAAAAAGGGGCAAATTTACTTTATTGTATAAAGTGCTTTCACCTGTAAAGCATTTTGGATCTTTTTTCGGCTCAGTACACCGGCAAGGTTGGATCGATGCGCTCGGCCCAGGCATCCACGCCACCGGCCAGCGATTGCGTGCGCGTGTAGCCCTGCTCGCGCATCCAGCGGGTGATGTGCAGTGAGCGCACGCCGTGATGGCAGACAACAATAATGTGCTGATCGGGACGGATTGCGTGGTGCAGACGATCCGGCAATTCTCCCATGGGAATATGCAGGCAGCCAGGCAGCGCGCAGATTTGCACCTCCCACAGCTCGCGCACGTCGAGCAGCAGCAAAGCCGGGCCGGGGGAAGCCTCTTCGGATGCCATGGAGGCCTGGCGAAGCTGCAAATGCTCCGCCAAAGCCTCCACGGTGATCTCAAGATTCATGCACTGCCAGAATACCTGCTGCGCGCTCTAGCGGAAAGCCTCTGAG
>JAJZMO010000249.1 GCA_021798235.1 Acidobacteriota bacterium
AGGATCTTTCCGTCGCTCCGTTGTACGTGATCGGCGCTTCCACCTCCGTTGCCACCTGCCCCACGGGAGCCACCGGGGTGGTTGGCGGCGGAGGCGGCGAAGCCAGTCCTTCGCTCTCGGCCAGCGGGAAGGGATTCTCCCGCGCGGCCTTGTTCTCCTTGCTGTTGCTGCGCCCCAGCCCCAGCCCGGCCCTGGCGATCTCCTTCGCGGGTGGCGGGCATCCGCACGGCTCCGGCTCGTTGTCCACCACCTGCCCCAGGTCGCCGTGCTCAAACAGCACCCTCTGGTCCGGCTGTACGCGATATGCCCCGCCATTGAACAGGCTCGAAACCGTCACATACGGCGCGTTTTTGCCCTGGTTGTCGATGCAGGTGTCGCCGTTTGCCGCCACGCGGAAACTCATGTTTGCCTTGCCCGGTCCGGAAATCAAAATCCGCAGATCCGGCGTCATCACCACATCGGAATATTTCCCCGGCTTGTCGTGCGCCTCAAAGGCGCCGTGGTCGAGCGCAACCATGATCGCGTCGTCGCCCGGCCGCGTGCCCGGGCCAAAACTCTTGTCCGCGGAAAGCTGAATCTTTGTCGA
Organism: Acidobacteriota bacterium; assembly: GCA_021798235.1. The sequence continues at coordinate 587 of JAJZMO010000249.1, forward strand.
CTGACAAACCTCGATATTGCCGCCCCGCGCCAGCTTGATTCGCGCCGTCTTATCCCCCGCCGTAATCGTTGCATTCGGTCCGATTGCCGCGCGGTTGTTCGTCACTTCGAGCGACCCCGAAATCGTCACCCCCGCCGTTGGCGCATAGGCAATCGGCTTCTGCTGCGCCTGCGCCCAAACCGGACACGCCGTCAGCGCCGCGATCAGCGCACACACCCGCACAGGCTTCATCTCACGCGCTCTGCTGCTTGCGGTGCGATGACGGTTCACTGCGTTACAGCTCCAGAAAATTCCGAATCAGTTGCTTGCCGTCCGCCGTCAGCGCGCTTTCCGGGTGAAACTGCACGCCCTCCACGGGAAACTCCCGATGCCGCAGCCCCATGATGGTGCCGTCGGCCGTCCGCGCGGAAACCTCCAGCGTCTTCGGCAATCCCTTTTCCTGCACAATCAGCGAGTGGTAGCGCGTGCAGGTCATCGGCGTGGCAATGCCCGTGAAGATGGTTCTGCCGTCGTGCTCCACTTCGCTTGTTTTGCCGTGCATCAGCTTTTTCGCCCGCACCACCTTGCCGCCAAAGGCCGCGCCAATCGCCTGGTGCCCCAGGCAAACGCCCAGGATCGGCGCCTTGCCCGCAAACCGCTGAATCAACGGAATGCTGATGCCCGCCTCCTGCGGCGTGCACGGCCCGGGCGAAATCAGAATCCGCTCCGGCGACATCGCCTCGGCCTCTTCCACGGTGATCTGGTCGTTGCGGCGAATCTCCATCTCCGCACCCAGCTCCCCCATGTACTGGACCAGGTTGTAGGTAAACGAATCGTAGTTGTCGAGGACGAGGATCATACGGCTGGTCTTAGTGTAATGCGATGCAGGGAAGCAGTGGCTTTGCCAGGCACATTCAGTCTGTCCGATTTAACTCCAATCAAATATAATCAAAATGATGAAAAATCAATCCAATGCCAGGCGCAAACCGGAAACCCGTGTGCTGACGGCGCACGTGCCTGCTGAACTTGCCTTGAAGGTGGATCAGCTTGCCGAGCAACTCGAAAGGCCTCGCGGCTGGATCGTGAAGCAGGCCCTCATTGCCTGGATGGACGAGGAAGAACTCCGCCACCAGATGACGCTGGAGGGGTTGGCCGAAGCCGACGCAGGCCATGTCGTCCCTCATGAGGAAGTCGAAAAATGGATTCGCAGCCTTGGCACGAACAAGCCTCTGCCGCCTCCCATCGTATGAATATTCAATGGACCAGGCCGGCTCTCAAAGATGCGGCCCGGCTTTATGAATTCATTGCCTCGGACAATCCTGTCATCGCAGCCGGCGTGCTCGAAGGCATTCGCGCAGGAACTGCACGCCTCAGTCAGTTCCCTCAAATGGGGGAGCGTCTGGAAAAATACGATCCTCGGCATGTCAGGCGAATCTTTATCGGTCCCTATGAAGTGCGATACGAAGTGAAGAATGATGCTGTGACGATCCTTCGCCTCTGGCATGCCCGCGAGCGGCGCTAAGGACTGCTCGCCGCCCCGTCCCCTTACCCCCGCGCCCGCTCGATTGCCCGCACCACGGCCTTGGCCTTATTCACGCTCTCTTCGTATTCCTTTTCCGGAACCGAATCCGCCACGATCCCGCCGCCGGCCTGCAGGTAGCCCTTGCGGCCTTTCATCAGCAGCGTCCGAATCGCAATGCACGAGGTCAGATTGCCCGAGAAATCCGCATACAGCACGCAGCCTCCGTAAATCCCCCGCCGCGCCGGCTCCATCTCCTCGATAATTTCCATCGCGCGAATCTTCGGCGCGCCGCTCAGCGTTCCGGCCGGGAAGCACGACCGCAGCGCATCCACGGCATTCATGCCCTTGCGCAGCGTGCCGGTCACGTCGCTCACCAGGTGCATCACGTGCGAATAGCGCTCCACGCGCATCAGCTCGCCCAGCTTCACCGTGCCGTACTCGCTCACGCGGCCCACGTCGTTGCGGCCCAGGTCCACCAGCATCACGTGCTCGGCGCGTTCCTTTTC
>JAJZMO010000241.1 GCA_021798235.1 Acidobacteriota bacterium
GCGTGCCCGTGTAGACGACGCAGTTTTCCACGAAGCGATGCGGCAGGTGCATGTGCGCACCGCGACTGCCAAAACCAAACTGCATCACGCGCATTCCCGGCAAACGAAAGTTGTCGCGCAGGGCTTCAACCTCCGGCGTAATTACGCCCAAGTCTTCAGCGATGAGAGGCAGGGAGCCGAGCGCGCGCTCCACGTGCGCAAACAATTCTTCTCCAGGAGCTTTTTTCCACGCGCCGTGGATAGCCGTTTGTTCGCTGGCCGGAATCGCCCAGCAGGCCTCAAAGCCACGAAAATGATCCAGGCGGATGCAGTCGTAAAGTGCCAACGAGCGACGTATGCGCTCCACCCACCAGGAAAATCCATGGGCGCGCAACACATCCCAACGATAGAGTGGATTGCCCCAGCGCTGGCCGGTTTCGCTGAAATAATCCGGGGGTACGCCGGAGACAAAAATCGGCTGGCCCTCGGCATCGAGTTCGAAGATCTCCGGGTGCGTCCAGACATCGGCGCTGTCGTAGTTGACGAAGATGGCCACGTCACCGATGAAACCGATGCCCCTGGCCGCGCAGTAGGCACGCAGCGCATTCCATTGCTCAGCAAAGAAGAATTGCAACGCCTGCTCAATCGCCAGCTCGCGCGCGTGCAGAGCGCGCAGTTTCTGCAAAGCCTCGGGCGCGCGGCGACGGTACGGCTCCGGCCACCTATGCCAGCTTTCCCCTTGGAATTGCCGATGGAGCACGCGAAAGCTGACGTAATCGTCCAGCCAATACGCTTGCGAAGAGCAGAATTCAACAAACCGATTGCGCAGGTCGCCACTACACGCGCCGCTGGCGCACTGATCAATGAAGTTCCCCGCAGCGGCAATGAGCAACGGAGTTTTTTTCGCTGCGACGCTGGCAAAATCCACCGGACCGTCTGTGCCCGGAATCTGCCCTAGCGCAGCACGCTCCAGCCATCCCTGATCGGCCAGCACTTCCAAGCTGAGCAGCAGTGGATTGCCGGCAAAGGCCGACAGTGCCGAGTAGGGAGAGTTGCCAAAGCCCGTTGGCCCCAACGGCAACACCTGCCAGTAGCGCTGTTGCGCAGCAGCAAGAAAATCTGCAAAGGCATATGCAGCCGGGCCTAGGTCCCCGATGCCGCCCTGCGATGGCAGCGAAGAGATATGCAGCAAAATTCCAGAGGCGCGTTCTGTGAGCATACAACCAACTCCATGCGTCTGCCGGTGCCTTGGCGGAAAGCGGCTGGGATAAAAAAGACCGGGCATCCCATCCTATGGCAGCCCGGTCTTTTCGTCTCGTTGGAGTGAGTCTAACGCGGAGCGCTGGGGACTTTCAACGCAGCCATTGCCTTGGAATTGATGTGAATCAGCCCCTTCTTTTTGTAGCGCTGCTCCAGGCTGGTGACAAAGACGGCGAAGGCCTGCTGCTGTTTGTCCTGCACAAGCTGTTCGCGCGTGGCATCCATGTGCTGAGCCACGTCCTGCTCCGTCGGCTGCTGCACCTGCTGCACGTCCAGCACCACGCCGGTGCGACCGTTCACGATCGGGTTGCTGATCTGGCCCGGCTGCATGGAGAACGCGACGGCGGCATCGCCCGTCATTGCGCCCAAGTCTGGCACCTGCGCCGAGCTATCCACCAAGTCACTGGTTTCGAGCTTGGCTTTCAACGCCGTGGCAGCCTTTTGCAGGCTGTTGTCCTTGCGTGCCAAGTCCGCAAGCTGCTGCGTCTGCTGCTTCAGCAACGCGGGCAGCTTTTCGTTGCGGTAATCCTCCAACACGTGGTCTTTGTAGTCCGCAAAATTGGGTGCGTGCGCGGCCTGCACTCCCGTGACTTGGAAGACGGCATAGCCTTCGCCGGTGGAGACGGACTGCGCCGCGCCGCCGGGCTGCGTGTGAAAGGCGGCCCGCAACATGGAAGATCCATCGGCCAAGCCGGGCACCACACCACTCTGCGGAATGTAGTCAGTGGTGATCATCTGGAGATGGTTCTGCTGCGCAGCCTGCGCCATGCCCTGCTTCTGCACCGCAGCCAACACCGTGGCTGCGTAGTCCTGCGCGGCCTGCGTCATCTTCTGCTGCGTCAGGTCAGCAACGATCATCGAGTGTACTTCGCTCAGTGGCTTCTGATGCGCTTCATGCTTCTCTTCCACTTGCAAAATGTGATAGCCAAACTGCGTCTTGAAGACGCCGGAAAGCTGGCCCACCGGAGTGGAGAAGGCGGTCTTGTCGAATTCTGGTGCCGTGGTGCCGCGCTGCAAGAAGCCCAGTTCGCCGCCCTGCGCCTGGCTGCCGGGGTCTTGGGAGTACTTCTTGGCCAGCGTGGCGAAATCCGCGCCATGCTGCAATTGCTGCAGAATGTCCTCCGCCTTCTGCTTGGCGGCGGCGTCTGTCTTGGCATCGGCGTTGGGCGCGACGCGAATCAAAATATGCCGCACGCGCACTTCCTCAGGCACCTGGAATTGTTGCTGATGCTGGCTGTAGTACTGCTGCACCTCGGCATCGCTCACCTGCGGTGGGCCGCCGGGAATCTGGTTCCAGCCGAAGGCGACATATTGCAGTCGACGCGCCTCGGGCACCGCATGGGCATA
>JAJZMO010000146.1 GCA_021798235.1 Acidobacteriota bacterium
AGCGCGGACCAAAGCCCAGGCAGGTGGCCACGCGCTTGGCGTCACGAATCGCATGGCGGAATTGTTGCAGTGCCGCCTCATGCTGAGCATTCATTTCGATGTAGGCCAGCGTGGCGAAATAATCATCGGCCTGCAACTGCGCCAGATGGGCGCGCAGATAGGCGGTCAGGTCATGCTTGCCGCCCGTGGGCAGCGCGCTTTGCAGCACGGCGGCGTAGCGTTCGCCTGCATAGAGCGCGATCGCATCGTGCGCCACCTCTTCCGTAAAGATGGGTTCGCGATGTGGCAGCTTGCCCGTCTGCTCGTATTCCGAGGTGAGTCGCTTGGTTTCGATCTTGCTGGCCTCCACATCCGGCTGGTTGAAGGGGTTGATGTCCATCACCGAGCCTGCGACCGCCGTGGCCATCTCCCATAAAAAGAATTGCTGGCCAATGTCATAGGTTTGCGCCATCTCCACGCGCACCACTGGGTGCCCGGCCTGGGCCAACTTGGCCACGGCAGCATCCATGGCGGCGTTGTCCGCACCCTGCAGCCGGATGTAGGCAAAGACGCGGTCGTTGCCATAATGTTCCGGCGTGGTGATGGCCTCGCGATCCACGGGCGTGATGCCTTTGCCTTGTTTGCCGGTGGATTCGGCGATCAACTGCTCTAGCCACGCACCCAGGTCGTGTACCTGCGGTGAGGTGAAAACCGTAATCTTGTCGCGGCCAAGGTTGGCTGCCGTGCCCAGCACCAGTCCCAACTGCACGCCGGGATTCTCTGCGATGTTGGGCTTCTTGGAAGCATCGACGGCCAGCTTGGCCTGCGTCAGCAGCTTCTCCACGTCCAGCCCCATCGCCGCCGCAGGCACCATGCCGAAGTTGGACAGCGCGGAATAGCGCCCACCAATGGACGCATCACCATAAAAGATTTTGCGGAAGCCGTGGTCGCGCGCCACCTGCTCCATTTTGGAGCCGGGATCGGTGACGGCGATGAAGTGACTGCCGGCCTTGTCCGCGCCTACGGCTTTTTGCATCTGCGCAAAAAAGTATTGCTGCAAAATATTCGGCTCCAGCGTGGAACCCGACTTGCTCGACACGATGACCAGGGTCTTCTTCAAATCCACGCTCTGCTCAACTGCGCGAATCTGCGCCGGGTCGGTGGAGTCAACAATCTGCAAATGCGGAAATCCCTTTTGTTGGCCAAAGGTGAGCGAGAAGACCTCTGGACACAGGCTGGAGCCGCCCATGCCGAGCAGCAGCACATGCTCGAATCCAGCGCTGCGCACATCCGCAGCCAGTGCGCGGAACTGCGCGCTGTCCTTTTGCTGGCGCTCGACAATGTCCAGCCAGCCCATCCATTTGGATTCATCCTCGCCGGTCCAGAGCGAAGCGTCGCGCGACCAGAAACGCGCTACGTTGCTCTTGCTTTGCCACGCGGTGGTGGCGGCGGTAACCTCTGCTTGCAAATGTGTGGGAAGAGTAAAGGAGATTTGCATACGCCAAAATTGTCTCACTTTATGGCCCCTGTGTGCAGGGTGCGGGCGCGGTGCACTGCGGTGTGCCTGTCGCGTTTCCCGGATTCGTCCTGCGGGGTATCCTGAAAAGCGAACGCAACCGAATCCCGAAGGAGTCACCGCACGCCATGGATATTCCGACCATCGACCAGCAGTACGAGCAGATGCAAGCTGCCTCGCAACAAGTGGTGCAGGAGCTGAAGGATCTGGCCGCCAAGCTGCAAACCGAGCAGGCCAGCGGCAACGCCAACGCGCGCGAGTGGCTGCTGGACCTGCGCGAGATTGCTTTGGCCATTCAGCAGCAACAGCAGCAGACGGCCAACCTCTTGCAGGCCATTCATGGCTTTGTCGCCAATCAAAATCAGGCCTACGCGCAGCCCGGCTACGCGCAGCCCGGCTACGCGCAGCCCGTCTTTGGCCAGCCGGGGATGGGCGCTCCCATGCAGCCGCAGGGCGGGCTGGGAGGATTTCTCAACTCTGGCTTTGGCCGCGCCGTGACGATGGGCCTTGGCTTTGGCTTGGGCGATGATCTGATCAACAAGTTGTTTTAAGTGTGTTGGGCGTTCATCCCAGGTCTCAAAATCGAGACCTGGGGCACCCGGCACCCGGAGCACCCGGTGTTCGGTATTTGGTATCCGGTACCCGGCACCCTCGGATGCGGCTTGTGGAATCTTTATGTCAAAGAGGCGGTCATTCTGAGCGCAGCGAAGAATCCAGAGAATTTTCGCACGAAAAATTCTATTGACTTCCAAGTCGACATTTTCTGGATTCTTCGTTGTCCGCAGTGGCGAACTCCTCAGAATGACTCACCCTCATGTGTGCTTTGCCGCTATCCGATCCAGTGCGCGCAACGACCCGCTTCGATCCGGAGATCGTGCGGGTTCCATCGAGGCAGTTGCGCCGTGAAAATGGCTTGCTCGCTTGCGTTGCGAAGGACACTGCTTCCGGCACAGTCCGGGACGTAAACAGTCCGGCCCCACCTGTGATACGTTGTGGGCGGAAGCAATTGTTGCCAACGATAGTACGCACCGCGATTCTCCTCGATGTCCAAGTCCACGCAATCTCCGTCGATGGTTTCTCCGAAGTCGAT
>JAJZMO010000058.1 GCA_021798235.1 Acidobacteriota bacterium
CGAGCAGGCCAAAGATGCCGCCTTGCGGCACACGCAGGTCAATGCCGCCCACGGCCGTAACCGGCGGCTTGCCAGCATAAACCTTCACCAGGGATTCGAGCGAGACGATCATTGTAGGATGATACGGTTTTGGACATGGATTAGTTTCATACTTCCCGTGCAAGCCGCAGGCAAGTCGAACGGGAAGCATCCAGAAGGGAAGGAAAGAACCAGCCCCACTTTCCCTGTCTGGATACTTCTTGGTTTTGACCTTCAGAATGACTCAGGCGCTGGTTCGTCCTAGGCCACAGCCTTCCAGCCAGAGGCAGGCTTGCCCACGGGCAAGGTTCCCAAGTCTGTTGCCAGATTGGCCTGTGCAGGGGCTGGCAAGGTGGCGGTGCGGCGAGCGCGGGCCTCGCGCAGCACCTCCCACGGACGCAGCAGCCGCATGGCTTCCACGGAATAGGGCATCTCCTGTCCGCAGTCGAGGCAAATTTTGTAGGAGCGGTCCTCAAGGGTGAAGGGCCGCGACAGATGGGAATGGTGGCAACCAAAGAACAGATCAACCATGAACGCGAGAGCAAGTCGGATCCACTGCATGGTGTGGTACCTCCCCGGCATTGCTGGTCTATTTCCAACCTGCTGCCGCAATGCTCGGTTCAGGAAGACAGCGCCCAGTCGCCCGGCGCGCTTTCCTTCCTGCCAAGTTTAGATGCGTTGGCCAGCAAAAAGTCGTCTTTTGGCCGAGAGGTTGGAGTAGAGACCGTGCGGATTTCATGCAGTATCAGCGAGATGCAGAATTGGAACCGAGGAAAAGTTTCTTTTAGCGCTTGTCGTCTTTCGCCGAAGATTGCCGGTGTACCAAGATTGAGTTGGCCTGATCGATGCCAGTCAGCAGGATCTCCGCCACGTTGACGTGGGCTGGGCGGGAGGTAGCCCATAGGACGGCTTCGGCCACATCTGCGGCGGTCAGCGGCGTCATGCCTGCATACACCGCGGCGGCGCGGCGCTCATCGCCGTGGAAGCGCACGCGGCTGAATTCGGTCTCCACCATGCCGGGATCGACCGAGGTGACGCGCACCGGCGTGCCCAGCAGATCCATGCGCAGGCCCTCATTGATGCGATTTTCAGCGGCCTTGGTAGCGCAGTAGACCGCACCGCCGGGATAGGTGACGCGCCCAGCGGTCGAACCAATGTTGACCACATGGCCGTGGCCCCGCGCCACCATGCCGGGCACCACGGCGCGTGTCACGTAGAGCAATCCTTTGACGTTGGTGTCGATCATCTCCTCCCAATCGACAATGTTGCCCTCATGTACTTTGTCCAAGCCGCGGCTCAGCCCGGCATTGTTCAGCAGAATGTCGATGGCCTGCCAAGGCGCGGGCAGGCCGTCGATGGCCTGCTGCACCTGCTGCGGATCGCGCACATCCAGAGTGAGCGCGGCCACCTCTTTGGCTCCAGCCGATTGCAGGCGGCTTTGCAGCGAACGCAGACGGTCTTCGCGCCGCGCGGCCAGCAGCAGGCGTGCGCCTTCGGCAGCAAAGCGCAGCGCGCAGGCCTCGCCAATGCCAGCGCTGGCGCCGGTGATGAGAACGGTTTTGCCTTGAAACATCTGCATGGAAGCCTGCCTACTTTTTCGGGTTGGGTTGCGCCGTAGTCGGCGGCTCTGGGCTGGCAACGACCAGCACCACAAAGCTGTCTGGCAACAAAGCGGGACGCGGTGAGGGGTCTTGCAGCGTCGGTTCCGGCGGCGGGCCAAAGGAGGCTGTCGCCAAATATACTTTGCCCGTTTTGCCATCGAGGGCCAGCGTGCGCGCGCCATCCTGTGTGTCGAGTGTTTGCAGCGTCCCATATTTGTTGGGAGATTTTTGTTCAATGATGCTCAGGGTCCCCTCGCCATTCGAGACGAAGACCAAGTGCCGCGCCGCATCATAGCGCACGCCATCCGGGTTGGCCCCGATGGGCACCGTGGCCACGTTGTGGCCGTTGTCCGTGTTGGTGACGACCATCCAGTTGTCCTCACAAACCGAAAAGAGCCGATGGTCTTGCCGGTCCAGGGCCAGTCCCGTCGGGGAATCGCAGGGCGCGATGGGCCAGATGGCCGTCACCGCCAAGGTGGCGGCATCGATGCGCACCAGAAAGTTGCGATCTTCAATGTTGACGTAAATGTGACCTTCGTTGTCGGCTTGGGCAAACTCCGGCTTGCCGGGCAGCAGGACAGTTTTCAGCACGGCATTTTTGGCTGTATCGATGGCCGTGAAGGAACGGCTGCGCCCGTTGAAGGTGAGGACGCGCCGTGTGGTTGGCTCGAACAAAATTGCGTCGGGATTTTTTCCACCGGAAGCGATGCTGGCCGTCACTTGAAACGTGGTGCGATCAAAAACGAGCACCCTGTTGGCCGCGCCGTCGCTGATGTAGCCCAGCTTGCCTTTGGGATCCAGCGCAACACCATGCACCCCTTGCATGCCGGAGATCTCATGCACCAGCTTGCCGGTCTGCGTGTCCACCACCTGCACGCGATTGGCACGGCCAATGTAAAGCAGATGCGCGTTCGGGTCCGTGGTCAGATAATCCCACCAGCCTGTACCGCCAATCTTC
>JAJZMO010000221.1 GCA_021798235.1 Acidobacteriota bacterium
AGCTGAGACTCGCGCTTGGGCTATCGCAGGAAGAATTGGCGGAGAAAGCAAATCTTCATCGAAATTACATCGGCGGTATCGAACGCGGCGAACGAAATCTTGGATTGATCAATCTCGTGGAACTTGCGCGTGCGCTTTCCGTAAAACCAGCAAAGCTGCTGGACGGAATTCAGTAGGCGGAATGAGTTTGCCATCGCCGGGCACCGCTTCCCCATAAATCCCATTGTCGATTTAGTTCAATAGTGGAACTATATTGACGGACAGCGTGGCTTAAGGAATTGGGCGACAGCGGCAACGGGCTATCGCGAGGGAAGTAGCTGCCGCAGCCATGCCGGAACATATGTGCTGCCCCAAGCCAATCGTCTACTTGGATTATCCCCCGACTCGAAAGCTGCCCAAGATAAGCTGGCTTGCTCAAAGCAAATTTATTTTATTGTGCGCCGATCGGCAGACATAGTTGCACGTCTGTCGCGGAATGCGACATCTGCGAGGATTTCTTCATAAACGCTCGGACAAATTCGCTGACCAGGCGCGAAGAATTATCCGCACGAACAGCCATGTGCGTGCCCAGCATCAGGGCCGGATCACTCAGCGGACGGAAGACCATGCCAGGTTGCAAGAGCTACGCATCGCTGTAGCTTGGGTAAGAAAGGCAATGCCTCCCGTTTCCAGCACGAGGTGGAGTGCTTCGTCCGAAGTAAAAATATGATGGATGTTTTTATATCGAACCTTTTCCAAATCCGCGATGTTCATGATCGCTTCATAGATCAATGGATGAACCTGCTTCTGAAAAAGAATCCAGCATGTATCGGTAAGCTGTTTCAGCCATAGTGCCTGCTTGGCAGCCAGTTCGTGGCTTTCCGACATAGCCACATGCAATGGAGCTTGCGCGACCAATACAGTCGTAAGTCGGGGCGTCTCTGGCGGCTGCGTGATGAAGGCCATATCCATCTCTGCGGAGAGGAGGCTCCGCACCAGATCGCAGGAAAACTCGCTCTTCACCTGAACGTTCAGATTGGGGTAGAGAGGTAGATGCAGTGAAAGAGCCGTTGAGATCAACTGCGGGTCGGTGTACGGGAGTACCTCGCCTCTCTGCTTCTAAAACGAAAAGACCTAAATGGCCGATTCTGGCTGCATTGTTCCGGGGACATTTTCTTGCGGGGAAGGTAACCGCAATTGACATGGAACCAGTATTCAACTATTCTTTTCCATTAATAAGGAATACTTGAATATGGCAAAAGCGGAATACACTACATCGAACGGATCGAAGGTCATATTGGAAGGTACTCCTCGTGAGGTAGCTGACCTCCTCAAACAATTGAACTCGACTTCTTTTGCTTCGCAATCTGCCGCTCCCGCGAAACGCGAGAAGGCACCTAAGAAGTCTGGTGGGTCAAAGACGACCCCAACAAATTTGATAGCTACTCTTGTAGATGGGGGTTTTTTTGGGAAGCCTAAAGATCTTGCCTCGGTAAAGGTTGCCTTGGAAGAGTCTGGCCATTATTACCCCATCACGACCCTCTCACCGGCCATGCTGCGTTTTGTGAGAAAAAGACAGTTACGACGCATAAAAGAAAAGAACAGATGGCTGTACACCGGAGGAGCTTGATATGTCGCAATACGAAGAGATTTTAAAGCGGCTAGAGAAGCTGGAGAAAGCCGTATTTGAGCAGGGCAAAGTTGCGGCCAAGAAACCTGCGAACTTCGCTGGTCCCTCGGGAGGAATCAAATTTTTACTGACAAAAACGTTTTTCAACAAAAAGCAATCCGCAGCGGCAGTCAGAAAAGAACTCGAACAGAATGGATACCACTATCCTATCGCTGCTGTTCAAACAGCCTTGAATAGAGCTTCGGTTAAAGGCGGTCGGTTAAATTCGCTTAAGGAAAACGGCTTAAAAGTTTATGTAGCAAGAAAGTAAATCTATGAAAATACACGTACAAGTATTTGATGATGATGGACATATCATTACAGAAGGCGATGTGACTCCACAGACATCTATCAAACAGAAAGGTTCAGCCAAGGCCGCGCCGAAAAAACGCGGCGCAGACAGTATGAAGGTGGCACTAGATTTCTCGTTGCCAGAACGTGCATTTTTTAAGAAGTACGCAGCACGGCTCAGTGGTTCAAAAAAGTTTGTCCTTCTGATCGCATATCTGGCTAAAGGAACGACTGGCCGAGAGGTGTCATCATCTGAGGTGATAAAGCATTGGAATAAGATGACTTCTCTGCTTGGAGAATTTAATTGGGCTGTCACCAATAGGGCGCGAGAAAGCGGTTGGGTCGATACAGCAAAGTCAGGCGTTTACACACTACATGGATCATGGAAAGAAGCCTTCTCCTAATGGACATGGAAGGTCTTTTAGTGCCCGTATTTATCAAAAAGCACATTACAGCGGCGTTGGACCACTACACGCAGATGGTCGCCAAATTGCGTCGCGGTGAATGGGAGGCCGCTACCAATAGAGCTGGAAAGTTTGTGGAGGCGGTTTTGAAGTCGCTATATGTATATAGCGGCAACATTCCTGCCGTTGGGCGTCAATTTAAAGCAGATCAAATAATCAAGGCTCTGGAAAACAGTCCGGCCGGTTCAGTGCCTGACACAATCAAGCTAACTATTCCTAGGGCCTGTCGCTTTATTTACGATGTGGCAAGTAATCGCGGTGCAAGACATGATCCAGATGAAGTGAATCCCAATAAGATGGACGCAAATACCGTTGTCATGAATTGTTCATGGATACTCGGAGAAATGTTGCGCTTTGCTCAAAAGGGTACTTTGAACATTGATCAGACTCAAGCCATCGTCGAATCTTTAGCACAGCGGCAATATCCCTCCATTGAAGAAGTTGACGGCAGAATTTATTTTCACTATGCCCACTTGAGCGCTACTGATGTCGCGGCTCTGATCTTAGCTCATGTATATCCCAAACGAATAGCTCGAACGGAACTCATCAAAAACATCGTGCGACATGATTTTTCTGAGCCGAATGCCAGGACAGCCCTCGGGCGTATTGCACGCCTATATGACGATGATGGAAGCGAAAATCTAAAGGCGCTGGCTCCCTGTTTGCAGAAAGCAGATTCAATTATCCAGTCGCACAACGCATGAATGTCGGGTAATTTGGGGACAAGCCTGCATTTCAATTGCTCATAATATTGGTGCTGCTAGGCCCTCAGGTTCCATACCAGATGCCTTTGCCGCAAGATGTTTAGCATACTGTTTGTCTGCCCGGCAGTAGCGCCCACGCCGATTGCACACTCTTTTCCAATTGATCTTGTCTTGCCTTTACCCAAGGAGAGTAATGTTTCTCTGTGATCCGCACGCTCTTATGTCCGAGCAGGATGGAAACCTGATCGATGGGTACGCCCGCCAGCAGCATCTCCACCGCAAAAGTGTCACGGAACATATGCGGGAAACAGCGCTTCGCGGTTCCATCGGGTTTCTCCAACTTTGCCAACGCAAACAACCGCCGATAGCTGCGCTGCCAGTCGGCCACGGCAGATTTAGGCAGGCCGTTGCCACTCCAGAAGAAATATCGTGGGTTTGGCTTTGGACCTGGAGGTATCGTCCGCACCGCTTCGGCAACCTCAGGCGGAAGCGGTACGTAGACCGGCGTGCCCGTCTTGGCCTGATAGAGGAGAAGGTTGTCACCGATGAGCCGTGTTTTTTCGAGCGTGATGGCATCGCGGATACGCAGACCACTCCAACGCATGAGGAGCGTCAGAATGCGCAGGCGCGTGCCGGTATCGCTGCCAGTTTCTGCGCGGTTCTCGCGATAGGCATAGGTCGCGTCGATGATTCTGTCGAACTCTTCGCGCGTGAAGTAATCGGTGGGAGGCTGATTGACGCTGATGCGCCCCAGACCATTGGTTGGATTCTGCGCGATCCACCCAGCACGAATGCAGAACCAGAAAAATCCCGTCAGCCGCTCCTGTTTTTTCTTCTTGGCGAGAGCGCCGTCCTTCCACGATGCGCGAAAGGACTGGACAGCGCGCAGATCCAATTCCCGCAGCAGCTTGTAGCCTTCGGCCTTGCACCATTGCAGCAATTGCTTGTGAAAGATGATCTTGAGCTTGTACAGCGTGGCATCGCTCAGCTCACGGGCCTTCGCATCGGCAAGATATTCTTCAACCGCCCTCTGGACGGTGACAGGCTCATCTTTCTTGGTGGGATCGTCGGCAGCTTCGATTTTCTGTGCCAACAGTTGCGCACGTTCCCAACTGTGGGTTTTCAAGCTGCGCCGCAGGTAGTTGTCAGCTACCGTGCCCTCCACCCACATGGGGCAAGAGCAGCGCTTCCAGTAGCGGTCGGAAGCCTTCGAGCAACTCTTCAAATGGCGACGATAAAGCGTCAGCATGACGAATCTATCGTACACCTATCGTACACAGAAGAGAAGCAATTTTATAAATTAAACAAAATAAGCTACTTAAGTCTGGTGGAGGCGGCGGGAGTCGAACCCGCGTCCGAAATTACCCACAGCAAAGAGCCTCCATGCGTAGTCCAATTCCGATTTGTCTCGTGCCGCGCGCTCAGAATGGACAAGATGCGTGCAGCACCAGCCTGTAGATCTCGTCAGAAAAGCCCAGACGGTGCTCGTCCAACCAGTCCGCTGAATGACGTTCTTCCCCGGCTCACGGACGAAGCCAAAGAGAACGGCTACTTATTTAATTAAGCAGCAAGTGCTAGTTGATTGTTAGCAATTGTGTTTTTGCAGACGATTACGGGTGCCTACACCCCGGCATGCCTCTTTGCCAAAAGCGATTCCGTCGAAACCGTGACGCCCCCATGTGGAGCTGGTGCCGATCGCATCGGCGTTCAAAGAACTAGCTCCATTCTAGCGCGGAATCGCTGCCAGCGTTGCCAAGCGGCCTTATGAGCCGTGGTTCAGTTTGAGGATGTTGGCTAACTCTTTCCATCCTGCCCCAAAGACACAGTGTCCTTCTGAGCGCAGCGAATGCCTGCCCTGAGCGAGTTCGTCGAAGGCGGACGAATCGAATGGGAATCCAAACGGCCATGGCTGCATCTTTGAGGCAGAAATTCTCTGGATTCTTCATTGCGCTTCGCTCCATTCAGAATGATTCTTTCTTGTTATTCCAATTGCCCCACGACCGCTTTTTTGTACCTCACACCCCAAGTGAAAAATAATCTTTACATTCATCTACCCCTTGCACAGGATTTTGCTGTACAACAGTTTGCAGGAGCCATACCATGAGTCCAGCAGGCGGCGGCAAAGCCGAAAAAGCCATTATTTTCATCCGTATTCTTGTCGGATGGGTCTTCCTATCCGAGGGGATTCAGAAATTTCTTTTTCCCAATGATCTGGGCGCAGGTCGCTTCCATCGCATCGGCATCCCTTGGCCTCATCAGACGGCCGTGCTGGTGGCCGTCATTGAAATCCTTTGCGGCACGGCCGTACTGCTCGGCATGGAGATGCGCTGGGCTACCATCGCACTGCTTTGCGTCAACCTCGGTGCGATTTTCACCACCAAAGTTCCGCTCTTTCGGCATACCGACATTTGGACCACGCTGCATGAGAGCCGCGTGGATGCCAGCATGTTCTTTGGTTTGATCTTTCTGCTGATTGCTGGCAGTGGCAGCTACGCGCTGGAAAATCGACGGTAGCGCATTTCGGTCAGAGTGTTTCCGGTTGTGAAAATGTTGGCGGTGTCCAACCCTGTTGTGTCTTCGGTGCCCCATTCAAGCCGTCCTCTGGCTGAGTGGGGTGAAGGCAAGTGCCGCGCGCTACTCCCAAAACAGCAGCGCAGCTGAGCCAGCCGGGACGAAGCAGTTCGCGCTGCCGTTCTGCACGGCCAACGACTCGACGCTCTCCGGTTGCCACGCGCCGTTGGCTCCCACCGGCGCTCCGGCAAAGGTCGCGTCCGTGCGGTCGTCCAGTCGCGGAGCCAGCAGACGTTGCACCCGAATGCGCGTCGCGGGCAGCGGCGATTGCACCGTCATTCGATAGGAGCTCCCGCCATTCTTGTTCAGAATCACAGCCGCGGGCATTCCATCCGGAGCCACCGCTGCGTAGGTCTTCAACAGCGCATCATTACTGTGCAGCTTGCTGAGCATCATTCTGCCGCCCAGCAGTTGTGCAATTAGCAACAGGCCGTAATACTCTGGCCGCGCAGTAAATCCATTGGGAATCGCGCCTGCAATGGGTGTATACCAGCCATAGCCGCCGCCGTGGAAGTTGATGCCGTTCGCGCCAATCGAGGCCAGCTCCAACATCAGGTCGGCGGCCCACAATGCACTGGCAAAGGTGTCGCTGACGCCCTCCTTGCCGCCGCCGTAGCAAGAGTTGGTCTCCGACAATCGGAAGGGCAGATGCGATTGCTCCATCGCCGCGCGAATCTGTGGCAGCCCATTGTCCCAGCGAGAATTCGCCGGTGCCAGCAGGCGCTCAATGTTCATGGATGGATCGCTCGCGGGGCCTTCGGCGTAGTAGTGCGTGCTCAGCATCTGCACCTGTGGGCCAAATTGCTGCGCGAACTCACGCACCCACATGCCTGTGATCGCTGTGTCGGGTCCGCCAAACTTGGCTCCCGGCACCCGCGCCACGATCGCATCGTGGAAGCGCTTCCAATCCTGAGCAAAGGCCGTGTAGTCATAGCCGCGCGCGCGCAGTCCATTGTGGCCAAACAGATCGGCTTCATTGCCAATTTGAAAGAGAATCAGTCGGTCGCCCAGCGTGTCAAAAACATAGGCGGCCTCTGCCGCCGCCTGCTCGGGCGTGCCCTGGCCCAGATTCAAGCCGTAATAGGCGCGCCAGCCGGTTGCATCTAAAAACTCGCGCAGATTGCGAATGGCTAGCGGCGTGGTTTGTGTTGGAGGCGCAGGCTTGTGGCCTTTGTCTGGGCCAACGGCTCCGCTGCCGGGATCGCCGGATTGTGGCGCGCCCGGCTGTGGCGTCCAAAAGGCAAACTCGCTGGTGTTGCCGCCAATGCGCAGTATTCCGCGTGGAGCTAATGCGCGCAAAAATTCCACCAGTTCGTGATTGCTGGCCGCGAAATATTCGGGATGCGCAAGCTGGGCGGTCTCAAAGCTGAGGCCGAGAAACTCAGGGTCAATCCACGGTCCCACAACGTTCGGCTGCAACTCCAGCCGCGCTTCTGAGGTTTTGGGGGATTCGGCCCAAGCAATTCTTGGCAGTGCCGCGCTGGAAGCTGCGGCGGAGACGGAGAGCAAAAAATCGCGGCGATTCATAGCGCAACCAGTCAATCACCATGCGCAACAAAATGCAACTGCGCACATCGCACTGCGTGCAGCGCAACGCGTGCCAATGCTCCCTGCACAATTCCACGCTGCCATTTCTCGGCCAACTCCTCATGCGGTTGTTCGGTTGCAGCCACTTCGCTGCCCGCATTGCCGGGAATGCTGCCGATCATCACAAACTCCAACTTGTGCGCTAAGGGAAGCGGAAAGCTCTCACTGCTAAAAACCGTTCTGCCGGAAACAACGATCAGCACCGGGCCTTCGGATGTATCCCAAACGCGCTCCTGGATGCGCTCATTTGCAGGCGCATCGTGTACGGCTTCTTCGCGGACGTGGTCATATTTACGCGTAAGCTCGCTTGCGTAGAGGGATGCGAACCTCTGCGCAGCCTTCGGTGTTGTCCAGCGCGAAAGATACAGCAACGCAAGTGAGCCTGTGGTATTTTTCGCTGCCGGAGTTTTGGCACTGCGGCTCTGCGCTGCGTAATATAGGCCGCCTGCCCAAGACTGCGCCAGTTGGCCGCCAACGCGGGCATCGCCAAATAAATCACCCAACATGCGAACGTCCAGCTCCCCCATCACTCCCAGGTCATATGGTTTGTATTCCTTGCCAATCAGGCTGTGGATGTCGGGCAAGGTCAGCAGCGGGACTGCGGCGTGGTGGATGTATGCCTGCGGATTGAGAATCTCATAGGTGGAAGAGGGCGGGCGATCCAGCGTGCCCGCAAACGCTGCGTGCTGCCCTTGAAAGCGCAGTACGGTGTCGATGAAATTCATCCCAGCCTGATAGGGAAATACGAGCGATTCCTGCAGAAACAGCGGCGCGCGCGCCATCACGGGTGAATCCGAAGAGTCGCTCATGGCTTGTTCCATTGCTGTGGCAGCATCGGGATCGGTAAGCAGCGTTTTGCCTTGCGGGTGCAGCGCATAGTCGGCAAAAACCACCATGGCCTGCCCTTCGGCCACCGCATCGCGCACGGTATCCTGCTCGTCCACGGCTAATGCCGCATTGTCCTGCGCAACATTTTTGGGAACGCCGTCTTTTTCCTGCTCTTCCCATTTTTCCAAATCCACATGTTGATCCTGCAAGGCGTGCGTCAACTCATGCGCCAGCACCGGCTGCTGTGTCTCCGGTTGCACCCAGTCGAGCAGATTTACGGTTTTTGTTTTTTCGTCGTAATATCCTGCGATTTGCTCACGCAGCAGCTGCAACAGAAACGGTTCCAGATCAAAATCCTTGTCGAGCAGTCCAAACTTCTTTAACACCAGCTCTGAGCGCTGCAAGCGTTGCGCAGACTTGTCCTCCTGTAACTGCTTCGCCAAAAAGCTCTCCACCTCGTCGCGCGATACCAGATGTGGCTGCACCTTGTGGTGAATGGCGTAGCCGCTATCACTGCTGTCAAAACGCAGAATGGTGTTCACGGAGCGGAATAGCTCCTGCGCCTGCTTGGGGGAGATTTTTGTATCTGTGTTGGCATTCTGTGCATATCCGGCAGCAGATGCAGTCAGCGCCAGCGCGATTGCAGCGAGAAATGCAGTCGCCCCGCGCGGCAATTTTTGCATGCGATCCATTTCTACTCCTCTTTGCCAACAGTCAGGGCAGTGCGTATCCGCCCTTGCGCTGAACGCTATAATCACAGTGTACTTTGCTTGGGGAGTGATCCATGCCACAGACGCATCCTGCGGATATGTCTTTGCTGCAACAGCGTTTGGGCGCTGCATCCACGCCTGCTGCGCAGTTGCTTGCGCTCCGCACCCAGGCGGGCCTCTACGTGGAGAATCCGCGAACTTTCTTTGCCTGCACCGGCCCGGACCGGCTTCGCTGGCTCAACGGGTTAGTCACCAATCATGTGGGCGCTTTGGCCGAACACCACGGTTGCTATGCCTTTGTGCTCAACGCGCAAGGCCGCATTCAGGGGGATCTGAACATTTATGCAATGGGAGACTCCCTTTGGCTGGAAACGGCATCGGAGCAGGCCGCCAAGCTCTTTGCCTATCTGGAACGCTACATCATTATGGATGATGTGACGCTGGCTCCGCTGCCCGCGCAAGATCGTCTCTGTGTTGCCGGCCCGCAAGCCGCAACCGTTCTCGCCAGTATCGGTATTTCTGTGGCCGACATGGAGCCATTGCAAATCCGCACCACCCTCTGGAAAGAAATTCCAGTTACGCTCACGGCGGAGTTTCATCCTCTCGTTCCGCTCTACACTCTTTCCATTGCCACGGAACAAGCCGAATCCTGCGCACACGCGTTGCTGGGCGCTGGCGCACTTGCCTGCAATGCGGAAGCAGTCGAGCAGCTTCGAATTCTGGCAGGAATCCCAAGATATGGCATCGACTTCACCGACCGGGAGCTGCCCCAGGAGACTGGACAAGAACGCGCGCTGCACTTTTCCAAAGGTTGCTACTTAGGGCAGGAGATTGTGGAGCGCATTCGTTCTCGTGGCAATGTGCATCGTGTCTTTTCCGGCTTTATCGTAGAGGACTCCGCTGCGGTGTTTCCTGGGGTTCAGGAGGAACGGCTGCCAATTCTAGCCGGAGACCAACAGGTGGGAGAGTTGACCAGTACAACTGCAATCGACCTGCCCAACGGAAGTAGGAAAGCAATCGCACTGGGCTATATTCGCCGTGAAGCGCTCGACAAAAAAATGGAACTGAATTGCAGCGGCCACTCCGTGTACCCAGAAGATATTCCATTTTCAAAGATTCTTTAGAAAGCAGGAACACACGATGAAAGAGCAAGAACCTCAATTTACCGTGGTCGATCGCAGAAAGATTACCAGCGAGGGCGAAGTGCGCATGGATGCACACTTGAACGAGCCAACGCAAACCGCGCCTGCTGCTGCCCCTGCAAATGCCAGCGGCATACATGTCGTATCGTCAGCCAATAATGCAGATGAGACCGCCGCCGCAGCGACCACAGAGTCGCCCGTGTTTGAAGGCCCCAGTGCAGAGGAGTCCGCGCAATCGCAGGCCGCCTACGCGGCCACCACGCAGCAGATGGATTCAATTCTGCGCGACAAAATGCCCGCTGGACAGAAAAATGCTGTGATTGGCTTTGAGCATGTCATCCAATCGTTTTATATGACGGTAGTCATGCAGCTGGGCGCAGGAACGCCGCAGGGCGAAAAGGCGCGCATTGATCTGATGGGCGCGCGCCAGACCATCGACATGCTGGAGGTGCTGGCGAAGAAGACCGTTGGCCACCTAACCGAGAATGAAAAATTGATGCTCGACAGCGCCTTGTTTGAAGCACGCATGATGTTTTTGGAGATCACCAACGCCATTGCGCGCGGCGCGACCCAGCAAGCGCCGGGGGCCTCCAATCCGCTGGATCCGAAAGGTCAGCGCTAAGGCCGCTTCGCAAGAATGATGCCTGCAGAAATCGTAATCCTCGGCAGTGGCACATCGATGGGCGTGCCCACGCTTGGCTGCACGTGCCGTGTTTGCACATCGAGTGACCCGCGCGACAAGCGCACGCGACCCTCCATTG
Source organism: Acidobacteriota bacterium (assembly GCA_021798235.1). Next base: position 10,707 of record JAJZMO010000221.1, read on the forward strand.
CGGTGCGCTATGCAGACCACTGCGTGCTCATCGACTCCGGTCCGGACTTTCGTCAACAAATGTTGCGCGAAGGTCTCACTCGCGTGGATGCAGTGCTCTACACGCACGCGCATGCCGACCACATTCTCGGACTGGATGACTTGCGTCCGCTTAGCTTTCAGCGCGAAGAAAAAATTCCTCTCTTTGCAGACGATGCGACTGCCGCCGTGTTGCAGCGCATCTTTGAATACACGTTTTCCAGCACCAACAGCTATCCTTTCAAGGCGCGCGTCTCCCTGGAATCGCTTCGGGCCATCACACCGCTCTTCGGGTTGGACTTTGTGCGCGTGCCGCTACTGCATGGCCAATTGGAGACCTCTGGCTTTCGCTTTGGTTCTGCCGCATATTTAACGGACATGCACGACATTCCAGAGTCCAGCTATCCGCTTTTGCGCGATTTGGACATTCTTATTCTTGATGCACTGCGCATCACTCCACACTCCAGCCACGCGAATGTGGAGCAAGCTTTGCGCTTGGCGGAAAGAGTCAGTGCCAAGCAAACTTACTTCACACACATGGCGCATGAGATTCTGCACGCGGAGGTGGAAGCTGCGCTTCCAAAAGGTGTGCGCCTTGCCTGTGATGGCCTGCGGCTTCCTTTGCAAGGTGCCCCATGCTGATCTTCCGCTCGTTGCAGAATGTTCCCATCGACTTTGGTCCCTCGCTTGTTGCCATCGGCAATTTTGATGGTGTGCATCGCGGACATCGACTGGTGCTGCGCAATCTGATCGCGCGCGCGCGGCAACGCCATGCACGCTCAGTTGCCGTTACGCTGGAGCCGCACCCGGTGCGCGTGCTGCGCCCACAGTTTCCACTGCAACTAGTGACTCCACTGGAACAAAAGCTTCATTTACTGGAACAGGCTGGGCGCGATGTGGGCGGCCTTGATGCCGTGCTCGTTCTCCCCTTTACGTCGGAGATGGCGCACTGGAGTGCGGAGACCTTCGCGCAAACCGTACTGCACGACGCGCTGCATTCTATTGAAGTGCATGAAGGTGAAAACTTTCGCTTTGGCCACGATGCCGCAGGCGATGTGCAAACGCTGACCAGTCTGGGAGCCAAGCTGGGCTTCACGGTGGAAGCGTATCCGCCATTGCAGTGGCGTGGCGAAGCCGTCTCCAGTAGCCGCATTCGCACGCTGATCCAACAGGGAAATGTGCGTACAGCGCGCGCATTGTTGCAGCGGCCCTTCGCCGTTGCTTCCCAATCTGCGCGCGGACGCGGTGACGGCGCGCGCCATACCGTGCCCACGATCAACCTTGCGCACTATGCGGAACTGCTGCCTGCCAACGGCGTTTACATCACCTGCGTGGAGATGGGCGGGGAACAATTCGAGGCTGTAACCAATGTCGGCAATCGGCCCACCTTTGGCCCCGATGCGTTTTCGGTGGAGAGTCACCTGTTGCGCGCACCTGCCCTGGAAATCGCCACAGGAACGCCGCTGACGCTCCATTTTTTAGATCGGATTCGTGACGAGCGGCGCTGGCCATCGCCCGAAGTGCTCAAAGCGCAAATTGCCCGCGATGTGGCGCAAGCACAGCACTACTTCGGCTTATTGCGTTCTTTGCGAATGCAGACGAACACGCCGGACAACTCATAATGCGCGTAGGGATTTTTTTGAACACTCAACAGGCAGCCGAGGAGTTCGGATTCTGCTGAGAAGAACACGGGATGTTTTTTCTTAAGCCAGCAGTTCGCGCGCAATCACCATGCGTTGAATCTCGCTGGTGCCTTCGCCAATGGTGCACAGCTTTACGTCCCGATAATACCGCTCGGCTGGATAATCTTTGATGAATCCATAGCCGCCGTGGATCTGTACGCATTCATTGCAGATGCGCACGGCAGCTTCTGCGGCGAAGAGCTTGGCCATGGACGACTCGCGCGTGGTCTTGCGGCCAGCATCCTTCATCTGCGCCGCGCGCAGCGTTAACAGCCGCGCCGCATCCAGCTCCGTGGCCATATCGGCCAGCTTCCATTGGATGCCTTGAAACTCGCTGATGGCCTTGCCAAATTGTTTGCGCGTTTTGGCGTAGTGCAAGCTGGCCTCCAATGCAGCCTGCGCAATACCCAGCGCCAGCGCGGCAATGGAGATACGCCCGCCGTCCAGCACCTTCATCGCGTCGATGAAGGCTTCGCCTTCGCGGCCCACCAGATTTTCCGCAGGCACGGCGCAATCCTCAAAGATCAGTTCGGAGGTGTCGCTGGCGCGCAGGCCCAGCTTGTTTTCTTTTTTGCCGGGACGAAAGCCCGGCGTGCCTTTTTCCACGGCAAAGGCCGACATGCCATGCACGCCTTTGGATTTGTCCGTGACGGCGATGACCAGCGCCACGTCCGCATAGTGGCCGTTGGTGATAAAAGTTTTGTTGCCATTCAAAATCCACTGATCGCCACGGCGCACTGCCGTGGTGCGCGCACTGGCGGCGTCAGAGCCGGAGCCGGGTTCGGTCAGCGCCCACGCGCCCAGCCACTCGCCACTGGCTAGCTTGCGCACATACCGCTGGCGCTGCGCTTCTGTGCCCGCCATATAAATGTGGTTGGTGCAAAGGGAATTGTGTGAGGCCACGATGATGCCGATGGAGCCATCGGCGCGGGAGAGTTCCTCGACGGCCAGCATGTAGTCGACATAGCCCAGGCCGGCACCGCCATACTCCGGCGGAATCAGCACGCCGAGCAGGCCCATGCGTCCCAATTGCCGCACAGCTTCCAGTGGAAACTCGCTCTGCTCATCCCAGCGCGCGGCGTGGGGCGCGATCTCTCTCGCGGCAAACTCGCGGATGGAGCGGCGCATCTGCTGCTGCTCCGGCGTGTCTGCGAAGCACTCCGCGCCTGCTGCGGGGCTGTCTGGTGGAAGTTGCGCCATGCGTTCCTCCGCTTGCGAAACTCCTAACAGTACCACAGTTGCTTGCGGAGATGAAATGCGCGCTGAAGGGATTTTTCTGCACCTGCAGCGCTTTTGGGAATGCGTTTAACCAAGCGAAGCTGGGTTTACTTCGCCTCGTCAAACGTGTGGATGCCGCACTCCAATTTTTTGCCGCCCCAGCGTCCAGCGCGGGCGTTATTGGGGTCGCTGGAGCGTTGCGTGCACGGCTCGCAACCAATGCTGGTATAGCCCTGGTCGTACAGAGGCAGATGCGGAATCTCGTGCGCGCGCGTGTACTCCCAGACCTGCTCCCACGTCCAATCCGCCAGCGGACTCAACTTCCAAAGCCGCTTGCCGTTGGGCAGGTGGTGCTCTTCGGCCTTCTTCAAATTCGCGCGCGTGGGCGACTGCTCCCGACGCAGGCCGGTGAACCAAAGATCATAAGGTTCGAGCGAACGCAGCAGCGGTCCTACTTTGCGCGAACCGCAGCAGGCCGTGGGATCGACCAGATATTGCAAGCCGTTCTTCGCCTCGTGCTGTGCAACGGTCAACTCTGGCAGCATATTTACGAAGCGTAGATTCCAGTCGCGCACAATCTTGTCGCGGTATGCGTAGGTCTCCGCGAAGTGGTAGCCGGTGTCGAGAAAAATGACGGGCAGCTCGGGCCGGTGCTGGCGCAGCAAGTGCAGCACCACCATGTCCTCCACCTGCAGACTGCTGGTCAGGCAGGCCACGCCGTCGGCGGGATCAGCCAGCGCAGCGGCTACAAATTCTTCTGCGGAGAGCGGCTCCAGTTCCGCGCGCGTGTCGAGCGTAATCATAGCTTCTCCTCGCTACCTTCCCAGTGCAGCACCTGATCCAGCCGTTGAATGAAAGCGGCCTCATCCAGCGGGCCATCCGGCACCTGAATCCAGCGCGCCTGTGGCAGGAACTGCTCAATCTGCTGCACCAATTCTTTGGTGGGCGCTTCGCCAGAGTAAACCGCGGCCAGCCCCGCCAGTTGCGCCACGCGCGTGGCGCAGGCCAGGCTGCACGCCGGAATGTACGGATCGTCCAAGAGTACATGCGGCACATTGCGCGATTGCAAAATCTGCACAATGCTGCGGGCGGTTTTGGCCGAGCGCGCCAGAATCAACGGGTGCACCTGCGACGTGGGCGCAACCACCACTTCCACAGAGGGCGTGCCCAGATCGCGGTCCAGCATCACCGCGCCCACGGTGGCGTGTGTCACCGCGTCAATCAAAATCATGCTGCCCAGCGTGCGGTTGGTCGAGTAGCTGTCAAAAAAGATGGGCTGGTTGGCGACGAAGTTCACCGAGGCGATGTCATTCATCTCCAGCTGCGCGGCGGGCAACTGCTCCAACGTGTGCATGTCCACGCGGTAGTGGATGGCGGTAGCGCGCACACGCACCAGCCGCGAGGTGTGCTTGGCCAGATAGGTGCGTCCGGGCTGCAAAGGATCTGCGTGCAGCCAGACCACCTTGGCGCTAAAGTTGCGTGAGACTTTGGGCGGATTGTTAGGCGCTACCAGCATCTCGCCACGGCTCAGGTCAATCTCATCGCGCAGCGTCACGGTGACCGGCTGGCCGGCTTCAGCCTCTTGCATCGGGCCGTCATAGGTCACGATGGATTCAATGTGCGTGCTGCGGTGCGAAGGCAAGGCCAATACGGCATCGCCCACGCGCAAGACACCGCTGGCGGCCTGTCCGGCAAAGCCGCGGAAGTTCGCATCCGGGCGCACGACAAGCTGCACAGGAAAACGCAGCGGCTCGGTCGAGGCCTGGCGATGCGTCAGCGGCGCGGTCTCCAGATATTCCAGCAGCGTCGGCCCTTTGTACCAAGGCATCTTCGCGCTGGGCGCAACCACGTTGTCACCTTCCAGCGCACTCAACGGAATGATCTGCGAATTTTTGACGCCCAGCTTTTCAGCCAGTTCGAGAAAGTCTGCGCTGATTTTTTTGTACGCAGCTTCGTCATAGTTCACCAGGTCCATCTTGTTGATGGCCGCAACCACATGCGGAATGCCCAGCAGCGAGGCAATGTACGTGTGTCGGCGCGACTGTGGCAGCAAACCCTTGCTGCCATCAATCAACACAATGGCCAGGTCCGCCGTCGATGCGCCGGTGGCCATGTTGCGCGTGTACTGTTCATGGCCCGGCGTGTCGGCGATGATGAACTTGCGCCGCGAAGTGGAAAAGTAGCGGTAGGCCACATCAATGGTGATGCCTTGCTCGCGCTCGGCGCGCAGGCCGTCGGTGAGCAAAGAAAAATCAATCGGCCCGGCGGCACGATTCACCTTGCTCTTTTTGATCGAGGCCAGCTGGTCCTCATAGACGGCCTTGGTGTCATGCAGCAAGCGGCCAATCAACGTGGACTTGCCGTCATCCACGCTGCCCGCAGTGGTAAAGCGCAGCAGTTCTCGTTCTAAATGCTCATCCAAAAATTCTTGGAACTTTGCAGGAACCTGCGTTGCCAGTTTGGTTTCGGTTACGGTCGCCATTAGAAATATCCCTCGCGCTTCTTCACTTCCATGGAGCCTTCCTCGTCGTGATCGATGACGCGGTTCTCGCGCTCAGAGCGGCGGAAGGCGATGAGTTCCTCAATAATCTTCGGCAGCGTATCGGCCTCAGAACGAATGGCGCCGCTGCATGGCTGGCAACCCAGCGAACGCATGCGGCACTTCATGCGCTGCGTCGTTTCTCCGGGCAGCATGTGCGTGTCGTCATACTTCAAAATGATGGACTGGCCGCGCACGATCACCTCGCGCTCCTGCGCAAAGTAGAGCGGCACCAGCGGAATCTGTTCGGCATAGATGTAGAGCCAGATGTCCAACTCGGTCCAGTTCGACAGTGGAAAGATGCGGATGCTTTCGCCCTTGTTCAGGCGCGAGTTGTAAATGTTCCACAACTCCGGGCGCTGATTTTTAGGGTCCCACTGTCCGGCCTTGTCGCGGAAGGAG
>JAJZMO010000209.1 GCA_021798235.1 Acidobacteriota bacterium
CCGTGCAGATCAACACCGTTGTGGCCGTCATTGGCGGCGCAGCGGGAGCTGCCGCTCCGGCCCCAGCCGCAAAGGCTCCTGCCCCGGCGGCCCCGGCAGCCAGCCAACCGGCTGCGCCTGCACCGGCACCTGTTGCGGCCTCGACGGCTGCACACTCTTCTGAGCGTGTGCGCTCTTCGCCGCTGGTGCGCCGCATCGCGCGGGAGAACAGCTTAGACCTGACGCAGATTCCCGGCACTGGCTCAGGCGGACGCGTCACCAAGGAAGACGCGCTCGGCTATCTCGACCAGCACAGCAAGGGCACATCCGTTCCCGCCGCACCTGCGGCGGCACGCACCGCTGCCCCAGCCGCGGCTGCACCGGCTCCGGCTGCGCCGCTGCCGGGCGGGCTGGTGCCGATGACCAAGATGCGCGCCATCATCGCCAAGCGCATGGTGGAGTCCAAGCACACCAGCGCACACGTGCATACCATCTTCAAGGTGGATATGACGCGCATCGTACGTCTGCGCGAAAAAGAAAAGAACAAGTACGAGCAGCGCAACGGAGTCAAGCTCACCTACATGCCGTTCATCGCGCGTGCAGCCGTGCATTGCCTGCGGAAGATGCCCATCTTCAACGCCTCGGTTGAGGGCGATGCCATCCGCTACCACAAGAACATCAACCTCGGCATTGCCGTGGCGCTGGACTGGGGCCTCATCGTTCCCGTACTCAAGCAGGTGGAGGAGCGCAACTTCCTGGGCGTGGCTCGCGGCATTGTGGATGTGGCCGAGCGCGCGCGCAGCAAAAAGCTCAAGCCAGACGAAGCCTCCGGCAGCACCTTCACCATCACCAACCCCGGCATCTTTGGCGAACAATTTGGCACGCCCGTCATCAACCAACCGGAGACGGCCATCCTCGGCGTGGGCGGCCTGTTCAAAGAGCCAGCCGTGCTGACCGATGAGCAGGGCAACGACTCCATCGCCATCCGCAGCATTGTGCGCCTGACGATGGGCTTTGACCACCGCATCATCGACGGCGCGGAAGCGGGCAAGTTTATGGCCGAGCTGAAAAAGTATCTGGAGAATTGGAACGAAGAGATCGGGTAAAGTAAAATCCGCAAGAAGCCGACAGGTCGCAGAAATGGCTGTGGCCTGTCGGCTTTTGGAAGTATGCGGTTTCAGCCTTAAATTACAAGGATCCGAGCTGTAGCATCAAAAAAATGGCTCCCCTGATCGCACTCACACTTTCGTTTTTGGTTTTTCGAGCCGTTGGATTTCTCCATGGCTCTTTTGTTTTTGCATACTTTTCCAATTGGCACTATGCGCTACGCGCCGCGCTTGGGTGCATGTTTCTTCTTACAGCCTCTGCGCATTGGAGCAACCGCAGGCCCGACCTCATGCGTATGGTTCCTGAAAGATTTGGCAACGCAGGGCTGTGGGTCTCGCTAACTGGCTGGGCCGAATTGGCCATTGCTGTCGGACTTCAAATCCATCCAATTGCAGTCGACGCAGCACTCGCCGCCGTCGCACTTCTCTGTTGTCTTTTCCCGGCCAACGTCAAAGCGGCCAGAGAACAGCTCCAGATTGCCAACAGTCCTGTTCTACCGATTGTTCCCCGTTTTATCATCCAGGTTGTTTTTATCGTGGCAATCCTTGCATCCATCTGAAGCATCCATCTGAACTCTGACAATCCCAACCTGCCCTGTCCCTACTACTTCGCAGGTGCAGGTGCCCCATTCAAGCCGATTTTGGCTTGAGTGGGGATCAGTACATCCAAGTTGTGGCAGAAACAATTTCTACAACTTCGCCTTCGCTTCCATCACGCGCGCCACGGCCTCTTCCACCGTTGCGCCAATGCCAGACAAATGTCCCATCTTGCGTCCGCGCCGCGGCAAATGCTTCTCATACAAATGCAGGCGCACTCCGGGAACCGCCAACGCCGCGTCAAAGCGCGGACCACGCTCGTCTTGAGCGTCCAGCCACACATCGCCCAGCAAGTTGACGATCGCCGCAGGCTGCACAATCTCCGCCGTGCCCAGCGGCAAATTGCAAATGGCGCGCACCGCCTGCTCAAACTGGCTGGTGGCGCAGGCTCGCTCACTGGCGTGGTAGCTGTTATGGGGGCGCGGAGCCAGTTCATTCACCAGCAGCCGCCCATCCTTGGTCACAAACATCTCCACGACCAGCAATCCTTCCAGCGAAAATTCTTCGGCAATGCTGCGCGCAATTTCTAGCGCCTGTTGCGCCAATTGCGGCGGCAAATTCGCGGGCAACCCGCTCCAAACAAGAATCTGCTGCTCGTGGTGGTTCACCGCAGGCGGATAGCAAACACTCTCCCCGCGTGCGGAACGCGCCACCAATACGGAAATTTCCATCTCCAAAGCGAGCGCCCGCTCCACCACCACAGGCCGCGCACCCAGCGCATCCCATGCCGTTTGGCAGGCCTGCGCATCCGCAGTGCCGTCAAAACCCAGCTTCGCTTGGCTGCGTCCGTCATAGCCACCGTGTGCGCTCTTTACGAAACAGCGCCCACCCAGCGCCGTCGCCGCAGCGGTCAACTCCGCAGCCGACCGCGCCACACGCCAATCGCCCA
>JAJZMO010000256.1 GCA_021798235.1 Acidobacteriota bacterium
CCGCGCAGTGCTTCCGAAAGCAAAAAACGGGGCACGCCCGGCAGACTCAACGCCGTGGGATGAAACTGATAAAACTCCATGTCGGCAATCTCCGCGCCTGCGCGGGCTGCCATGGCAATGCCGTCGCCAGTGGCGACGCTGGGATTGGTCGTATCACTGTAGACCTGGCCTGCACCACCACTGGCCAGCAAAATCGCCCGGGCTGCAATGAAAATATGCCTACCCTCACGATCCAAGAGCAGGATGCCCACCACGCGGCCCTCCTGCACGATCAAGTCCGTCGTGATTGTCCACTCAATCAATTGGATATTTGGATCCGAGGAGGCGTGATGCAGCAATGCACGGCCAATCTCGCGGCCAGTCGCATCGCCGTTGGCATGCAAGATGCGCGACATACTGTGCGCGCCTTCCCGAGTACGCATCAACTCGCCTTGTTGGCGATCAAAGGATGTGCCCCAGTCCAACAACTCCTGCACGCGCAATGGACCTTCGCGCACCAGTACATCGGCGGCGGGCGCATAAACAAGCCCATCACCAGCGGCCAATGTGTCTTCAAAATGCAGCGTGACATCCTGGTCGCCGCCCATGGCTACGGCAATGCCGCCCTGCGCATATTGTGTGTTGGATTCCGAGGCGCTTTCTTTTGTAACCACCAGCACGCGCCCCGCCTGTGCCAGCGCAATGGCTGCGCGCAACCCTGCGATTCCCGCGCCAACTACGACAAAATCGAACTGCGAAACAACTTCCACCGATTCGAGACTAGCACGGCTCCAGCATCCAGTGCGACTCTGTGCCTCACGCAGGAATATGCGTCCCGTGAACGCATTCCGCCGTCTGCGATACGATGGAAGCATTGTGGCAAGCATTCCCGTAAAAACCGCAGGTGGCAATTATTCCGTACTCGTGCAGCCTGGACTGCTGCAAAACCTTTCGACTCACGTGCGCAAAACTGGATTGGCCAAAGGCAAAATCTTTGTTGTAACCACGCCGGAGATTTGGAAGCTGTGGGGCAAGAAATTTCTAGCTTCGTTTGCAAAGGACACCGCCGCGCCCGAGATTTTATTTCTTCCCTCTGGCGAACGGCATAAGCGCCTTGCCTCCGTGGAGAAACTCGCCAATGCCATGGTGGAGCGCAGCGCACTCCGCGACTCGCTGTTGATCGCCTTTGGAGGCGGCGTGGCTGGAGACCTGACAGGATTTCTTGCCGCGATTTATATGCGCGGCATTCCCTACGTGCAGGTGCCCACCACTTATTTGGCGCAAATTGATTCCTCCGTGGGCGGAAAAACCGGAGTCAATCTCAGTACCGGAAAAAATCTTATCGGCAGCTTTCATCAACCGGCCGTTGTACTCACCGACCCCAAGCTGCTGCGAACCTTGCCACCGCGTGAGCTGCGCGCGGGCCTGGTGGAAAGCATCAAGGCCGGCGTGCTCGGCGACGGCGCTTATTTTCAATGGCTGGAAAAAAATTGTGGTGCGCTGCTGCGCGGCAACATTGATGCGCTCACACGGGCGATTCACGTTTCCGTGCGCATCAAGGCACGCATCGTCAGTGCAGATGAGCGCGAATCGGGCCAGAGAATGTTGCTCAATCTAGGTCACACGATTGGCCACGCAATTGAAGCGGCAACGCAATACCGAAAACTATTGCATGGTGAGGCGATTGCATGGGGCATGATCGCCGCTGTGCGACTGGCCGAGGCGCGCGGATCCCTGCAAAGCGCAGAAGCCCGGCGCATTGAACACCTGCTGCTGCGGCTAGGCCCGCTGCCAAAATTCTCAGCGACGCCGCAACGGTTATTGCAACTGACTGACGCAGACAAAAAGAATCGCTCCCGTACACGGAACTTTATTCTTCCGGTAAAAATCGGCAAGGCAATTGTGGTCACGGATGTGACTACAGACGAGATGCTGTCAGCAATTCGCAGCATGATGCAAACCGTGCAGGAGATGGGAGCCTGAAAATGTCTGCGCCCGGAGCACAACCGCAAGGAGCCACAACAGAACAGAGCGCCAGCGCTGCTGTGCAGTCCATGTTCAATGCAATTGCTCCCAGCTACGACCGACTCAACCATATCCTTTCCTTCAACATTGACCGTCTGTGGTGGCGGCGGGCAGCGCGCACGTTCCGCACAATCCTGCAGCAGCCAGAGACACAGATCATTGATCTGTGTTGCGGCACGGGAGATTTAACCCTGGCCCTGCTACGGCACCGGCCTGAAGCAGCCACGCCGATTCTGGCCATAGATTTTTCCCACGCCATGTTGGAGCGCGCAGAAAAAAAGATTCCATCGAGCCGAGCTACGCTTCTCGAAGCCGATGCACTCCACATGCCGGTTCCCGATAACACAGCGCATTTGCTCACCATAGCCTTTGGCTTTCGCAATCTGGCGAACTACACAGCCGGCTTGCAGGAAATTCATCGCGTACTGCGCCCGGAAGGAGAAGTGGGCATCCTCGACTTCAGTCAACCCGAAGGTCTGACCGGAGCGCTCTATCAAATTTATTTTCGTCGCATCCTGCCGCGCATCGGCACGTGGCTCTCTGGGGCATCCAGCGCCTATGAA
>JAJZMO010000182.1 GCA_021798235.1 Acidobacteriota bacterium
TTCTTTTTCTATCTGGCCGAACAAGTGCGCGAGTATATGGCGCAGATGGGCTTCCGCAAATTTGATGAGATGGTGGGCCGCGTGGACATGCTGGAGACGCAACCGGCCATCGATCACTGGAAGGCCAAGGGCATCGACCTGTCGTCCATTCTGTACGCACCGCCGTTGCCCGCGCGTGTGGCGCGCCACTGCGTGCAGGCGCAGGATCACGGTTTGGAGCAGGCGCTCGATCATCAACTGATCGCTGCCGCGCGCCCGGCGCTGGAGAAAAAGACTCCGGTTCAGGCGAGCTTCGCCATTCGCAACGTGCATCGCACGGTGGGCACCATGCTCGGCGGCGAGATTGCACGCCGTTATGGCATGGCTGGTCTGCCGGATGGAACGATTCAATTCGACTTCACCGGCTCCGCTGGCCAGAGCTTTGGAGCATTTTTGCCCGCTGGCGCGACATTGCGCTTGGAAGGCGAGGCCAACGACTACGTGGGCAAGGGGCTGTCCGGCGGACGCATCATCGTGTATCCGTCGCGCAAATGCAGCTTTGCCGCAGAGGAGAGCATTCTCATCGGCAACGTCGTACTCTACGGAGCCACCGGTGGTGAGGCCTACTTCAACGGTATGGCGGGCGAGCGTTTTGCAGTGCGCAACTCCGGTGCGACGGCGGTGGTGGAAGGCGTTGGCGACCACGGCTGCGAATACATGACCAAGGGATTGGTGCTGGTGCTGGGCCAGTGCGGACGCAACTTTGCTGCAGGTATGAGCGGCGGGATCGCCTATGTCTTCGACGAAAAGGGCGACTTTACGCAGAAGCGCTGCAACACTGCCTCCGTGGATCTGGAGCCGGTGAATGCCGCGCAGGACATTACTTTGCTGCGCGACTGGATCGAACGCCACCACAAGTTGACCGGCAGCGCACGCGCGCAGTGGATTCTTACACACTGGGATGAGGCGCTGCCGCGCTTTATTAAGGTTTTCCCGCACGAATTCAAACGCGTGCTCGGCATCAACCGCGCCAAGGATCTCTACATCCCCGGAGCGGAGTTGGCATCACAAATTCAAGTTGGGCAGGTGCAGCATGGGTAAGGACACCGGCTTCATGGAATACGCGCGCGAGGTTGCCTTGCGCCGTCCGGTTCAGGAGCGCGTTCACGATTGGTTTGAGATTTATCGCGATCTCCCCGAAGACAAGCTGCGCACGCAGGGCGCGCGCTGCATGGATTGCGGCGTGCCCTTTTGCAATACTGGCTGCCCGGTCAACAATCTAATTCCTGACTGGAATGATCTGGTCTATCACGATCGCTGGAAGGACGCGCTGCGCCGCCTGCACGCGACCAACAACTTTCCAGAGTTCACCGGACGCATCTGCCCCGCGCCATGCGAGGCTGCCTGCGTGCTGGGCATTACGAATCCGCCGGTGACCATCAAGCAGATTGAGAAGAACATTATTGAGCGCGGCTTTGCCGAGGGATGGATTCATCCGGAGCCGCCGGCTTATGCCACAGGCAAGCGCGTCGCCGTGGTTGGCTCTGGCCCGGCGGGCTTGGCCGCATCCCAACAACTGCGTCGCGCAGGACACATGGTCACGCTCTTTGAAAAGGCGGACCGCATTGGCGGATTGCTGCGGTATGGGATTCCGAACTTCAAGCTGGAAAAGCACGTGCTCGACCGGCGCTTGGAGCAGATGCAAGCCGAGGGCGTCAAGTTCGTCACCAATGCGCATGTGGGCCACAACGTTTCTGTGGAAGACCTGAAGCGCGACTTCGACGCGATCCTGCTGACCGGCGGAGCCGAACATCCGCGCGACCTGAAGGTGCCCGGGCGCGAGCTGAAGGGCATCCACTACGCGATGGAGTTTTTGCCGCAGGCCAACAAGCGCAACGAGGGCGATACGATTCCCGAGGTGGAGAGCATTCTGGCCACGGGCAAGCGCGTGGTCATCATCGGCGGCGGCGACACGGGCGCGGATTGCCTGGGAACCTGTCATCGCCAGGGTGCCAAGAGCGTCGAGCAGTTTGAGATTATGCCGGAGCCGCCCAAGGAGCGCTCACCGCAGACGCCGTGGCCGATGTGGCCGCTGCAGCTACGCACGGAAGGCGCGCATGAGGAAGGCGGCAAGCGCAATTGGAGCGTCGCCACCACTCGCTTTGAAGGCGACGCACAGGGCAACGTGAAAAAGCTGCACGCTGTGCGCGTGGGGCCTGCTCCGAAATTTGAACCGATCCCCGGCAGCGAGCATGTGCTGGACGTGGACCTGGTGCTGTTGGCCATGGGCTTTATGGGGCCGGTGCGCGCTGGCATGATCGATCAGCTGGGCGTGAATGTGGATGCGCGCGGCAACGTGGCCACGGATGCCAACTACATGTCTTCCGTGCCGGGAGTTTTTGCTGCGGGCGACATGCGTCGAGGCCAGTCGCTGGTGGTTTGGGCGATTGCAGAAGGCCGCAAGGCTGCCGCTGCTGTCGATCAATACCTCAGCCAGAATGCTGCCGAGCAACCGCTGCGTCAGGCTGTAACCGCTGGAAAATAACTCAAGCACTTCGCAAGAAAAAAGCCGCTCCGGTTGGGG
>JAJZMO010000370.1 GCA_021798235.1 Acidobacteriota bacterium
CGAGGTGATGCAGGTGCATCCCGAGTGGAGTGAGCAGGCGCTGAATACCATCATCATCTCGCGCAATCTGGAGCGCATCGCCGACCACGCCACCAACATCGCAGAAGATGTCATCTTCTGGGTGCATGGCGCGGATGTGCGTCACCAGTTTTCCAGCGCAGGAAAATAGGCAGAAAACTTTTCGTCTGCGGATGAATCACAGAATCCTCTGCCGGATTGTCCGGCTTAGATTTCCAAAATCACGGGCAGAATCATCGGGCGGCGGCTGGTGCTTTTCTGGATGAAGCGTTTCAAGTCCTGACGGATTTTTTCCTTGATGACGCCGTAGTCGGCTTTTTCTTCCGCGCTGGAGGTCTCCAGCGTGCGCCCAACCACATTGCGTGCCTCGTCGATGAGCGATTGCTCCGCCGGGGCGAAGCCGCGCATGACAATCTCTGGCACATTTTCCACGCGACCCGTGGTTTTGTTGATGGCCAGAATCGGCAGCACGATGCCGCCTTCGCTCAGGTGGCGACGGTCGCGGATGATGAGGTCTTCGACGATGTCGCCTGTGGAGCCGGAGTCAATACAGATGCGGCCCACGGGCACGGTGCCTTTTTTCTTGGCCGAGGTGCGGTCCAGTTCCAGCACGTCGCCATTTTCGATTTGCAGCACCTGCTGCACGCTGCCGGATTCCGTGGCCAGCGCGGCGTGACGTTGCAGTTGGCGGTAACCGCCATGGATGGGAATGAAGAATTTTGGTTTGAGCAGATGCAGCATCATGCGCAGCTCATCCTGGCTGGCGTGGCCGCTGACGTGGATCATGCCTGAGGTGCCGTCGTCGTAGACCACTTGCGCCTGACGGCGGCAAAGGTGATCCACCACGCGGAAGATGGCTTTTTCGTTGCCAGGAATCACGCGCGAGCTGAGCACGACGGTGTCGCCGGCATCGATCTTGGCTTGCTTATGGTTGTCCACCGCTGCGCGCGAAAGTGCCGACATAGGCTCGCCCTGCGTGCCGCTGATAAAGACGCAAACCTTTTCGCGGGCGATGTCGCGCAACTGCCCGGTGGAGATGAGCAATCCATCGGGAATGTTGATGTAGCCAAAGTCCTGCGCCATCTCAAAGGAGTTGGTGACGGAGCGGCCCACGATGGCGATTTTGCGGCCATGCTTGATGGCCAGATCCGTGGCGATGCGCAGCCGGTGAATCGACGAGGAAAAGCAACTGAAGAAGAGGCGCTTCTTAGTGCGCGCGAAGACTTCATCCAGCGCGGGAATCACGGCGCGTTCGCTGGGTGTGAAGCCGGGACGGTCCACGTTGGTGGAGTCTTGCAGCAGCGCCAGCACGCCGCGCTTGCCATACTCGGCGAAGGTTTGCAGATCGAAGGCGCGGCCATCGGTGGGCGACAGATCAATTTTGAAGTCGCCGGTGTGAATGACGACGCCGACGGGAGTTTCAATCGCCAGCGCGACGCAATCGACCAAGCTGTGCGTGACGCGGATGGGCGTGATCTTGAATGCGCCGAGGGAAAAAGATTGCCCCGGTAGCATCTCGATCATCTCGGTGTTGTCGAGCAGGGCGTGCTCGTCGAGCTTGCCTTCGACGTAGGCCAGCGTGAACTCTGTGCCGTAAACGGGCACGTTCAGTTCAGAAAGTATCCACGGCAGGCCGCCGATGTGATCCTCATGGCCGTGCGTGAGAATAATGGCGCGCACATGCTTGCGGTTTTCCAGCAGGTAGGTGATGTCCGGGACAACGATGTCGACGCCGAGCAGCTCCTCTTCTGGGAACATGAGTCCGGCATCAATGACGACGATGTCGTCTTGCCAGCGCAGGGCCATGCAGTTCATGCCGAACTCACCCAGCCCGCCCAGGGGAATAATTTTCAGCTTATTGTCAGCCATCGCGTCCATCGGTGATGATAGGGATTTTTATGCGCAAATACTGATGGTACCACGCAGAGACGCGCGCAGCTTGCGATTGGAGCTAGCGCAGCAGGTCTTCCAGCTCCAGCGACAGCTCGGTTTTTTCATCGCGGTACTTGATGATGACTGGCGTCGAGAGCGACAGACCCCAGTCCGCGCCCTGGCCGCGCTGGATGGGACGCGAGCCGGGAACAACGACGGCTCCGGCGGGAATGATGAGCGGTGCCTCCGCTGTGGCGCGCAGAATTTCTCCGCGCACGGTGTCATAGACCGGCGTGGAGCGTGTGAGGATGACGCCTGCGCCCAGCACGGCGCGCTGGCGAAGAATGGTGCCTTCATACACGCCGCAGTTGCCGCCGATCAGCGCGTCGTCTTCGATGATGACCGGGCTGGCATTGACTGGTTCTAAAACGCCGCCGATCTGCGCCGCGGCGCTGATGTGTACACGCTTGCCCACTTGGGCACAGGAGCCGACGAGCGCGTGCGAGTCAATCATAGTGCCCGCATCGACGTAGGCACCGGTGTTGATGTACATCGGCGGCATGCAGACCACGCCGGAGGCGATAAACGCGCCAGCGCGAATAGAAGAGCCGCCGGGAACGATGCGTACCTGATCCGCAGCGGAAAAACGCCGCGCGGGATAGGTGTGCTTGT
>JAJZMO010000235.1 GCA_021798235.1 Acidobacteriota bacterium
ACTCGGTACCGCCGCAGGTGAGCGCGTAGGTGTAAGTTCCGTCTGCAGTCGGCGTGATGGTGCTAGAGCCCGAATAGACACCGCCATTGACGGTTCCTGTCTGCAGCCCGGTCCAGGTGCCCGCGCCGGTGGCGTTGTTCTGCACGAAGGCGTAACACTGCTGCATGGTGGTGGAAGCGCCGTTGAGAACCTTCCAGGAGAGCGTGGCCGAGTTGCCGAGGTTGAGCTGCCCCGAAGAAAAGGACAACTGTACCGGGGCTGAGAGCGCTGGATTCAGCGACAGGTCATAGAGGATTCCGCCGGAGCCGCCACCCGAGTTAACAATACCCCCAAACGGAGTGGGGCCATACAGATCGCCGTTATTGCCTTGCACGAGCGTTGACTGAGGCATCGCTCCGTCCGTACAGGCGGACCCTCCCTGACTGCAGAACTGGTGGAGAACTGTGAAGGCTCCGGAGGGTGTCATCTGGTAGGCGATTCCCGCGGTGTAACCGGTGTAATAGAAGGTTCCTCCATACCAGGTAACTCCATAAAAGTTGCCGTCGCTGCCCTGTAGGAGAGAATCCATGGGCAGAGAACCATCTGGGCAATTCTTTAGAGAGCAAAAATCGTGCAGTACGGTATACGTTCCAGAGGGAGTGATCCTGAAGATCGTGCCAGAGCCGTTACCGCCATAAAACGTCGTGCCATAAAGGTTGCCATCGTTCCCCTCAATTAGGCCATCATGCGAAGACGGGTAATCGAGGCTGCCATCGGTGCAGATCCCCGTCTGCGCATTGTAGTTCGAACAGAAACTGTAGAGGGTGGTGAGCTGGCCGGAGGGCGTGATTTTAAAGATCGTGCCGCCGCCGTTGGCCGTATTGGAGGTTGGCGGTGAGTTCGCTCCGCCATAGGCTGTCATTCCATAAAAGTCACCGTCGCTGCCCTGCACGAGCGTGCCGATTGGGCCGTATCCATCTGGGCACGTCGCTTGGCTGCAGAAGCTATAGATCGTGGTCAGCTGGCCGGAAGGTGAAATTTTGAAGATCGTGCCGCCGCCCGTGTTTACGTTTGTCTCATTGCCCCCGTCATAGGTGACGCCATAGAAGTTTCCGTCCTTGCCCAGCACGAGAGATCCCATGGGCCGGTTGCCATCGGCGCAAGAGGTCTGTGAGCAGAAATTGTAGAGGGCGGTGACCTGACCAGAGGGCGTGATCCTGTAGACGACTCCCCCGTTGTAGGTTCCTCCGCTACTTGTGCCGTAGAAATTGCCGTCGCTACCCTCTACAAGGTGGGTCTCTGGCTGACCTCCAATAGTGCAACCACTCGCGCAGAAGTTATAAAGAGTTGTGAGCGTACCAGACGGCGTAATTTTGAAGAACGTACCGTTCCCATTCGACCCGCCGCCTACTGTTGTGCCATAGAAGTTTCCGTCGCTGGCCAGAATCAGCCCTCCGTAAGGGTCCGATCCATCGGGGCAAGTTGTGGTTCCCTGTGCGCAGAATGCGTACAAGGTACTTTCCGTCGCGGCGCTCTGGGCCGCAGCCCTGCGCCCTCCCACTGCGGCGTAAGCCACGCACACTGCCAGGGTGAGAAGCGCAGTGCGGACCCAACCTGATCGGGCGCGGCTCTTCGGCATCGTGACCGAACGAGGGCCTCCCGCGGCGCTGCCGGGGCCTCCGCACACACTGGTGAAGTCTTTGGAAACCGATAATACCGCAGCTTTGCCCGCTTCCGCACTGTTCACGCCGATTCCTCCCCGTTGTCGCGTGCTTCTCCGCACGGCTGACAGCAATAGCCAGCCCTTCCGGGCGATTGCAAGACGCTTCACCGGCGATCGTTGCCGTGGGCATCAGTAGCCAGTCCGGATATGACTATTCACCCTATTAACGCGAGAATTCAGCGGAAATCCCGCCACGGATGCCCGATACAGCCCCGCCGCTGCGTGGCTGCGTCCTTCGTTGCCGGACCTGAACTGCGCCGCCGCGCGGATCACCGCCTCCGCCTGGTTCCGTTGCCCAGGTCGTGTGGGACATGCGAAAAAGCATCTTTCTCATGGCTGGCCAAAGCCGCAGCGAGGATGGCGGTCTCCCGCGTAAACATGTAAACGCTTGTGTTTGCGCGGCCTCCGGCTGTAGGGCGCTGCGGCTGACGTTCCAAGAAGCGCAGACCTGGAACAGCAATCTGAGCAGGCGGCTTCGCAAAGCCAACTGCGGTAATATTTCGCATTCATAACGGTCGCTTCACCGCCACCGCATAGGAGACGAGAAGCGCCGCGTGGCCAAAGGAAAGTATTTGAGCAAAAATGTAGCGCAAGGCAGTTTATTTGAGCAAAAGGGCCAAAGACCCGTCCATCACGCGTCGCCCCTAAGTTGTTGATTCTTCGCTCATGCGCGGAAACTATTTCCGCCAATAATGGAAAGTTTCTCCGCCAACCTACAAGCTCGTGTAGCTCGCCACATAAGCTGCAACTTGCGGCAGATATGCTTCAGGTGGAGGCCGGACGATGGGCGAGATGTGTGGCGTCGGCGTCCCAGTCCATCAGCCGCTTCAGCCATGGGATCATCG
>JAJZMO010000003.1 GCA_021798235.1 Acidobacteriota bacterium
CATCGGGCGTCGTGTGCCCCACGTCTCGCTTTTGAGACGTGGGCTATGCCGGTGCATTCTTGCTCGGAAGAAGGGCATGACTTTAGAAAGCAGCGAGTCATTCTGAGCGAAGGTCGCCACGGCGACCGAAGTGAAGAATCCAGAGAATGCAGGCTAGTAAATACGAGGCGGAGATTCTCTGGATTCTTCGTCGCGATGCTCCTCAGAATGACACTGTATTGGAGTGCCCCAAAGTTTCTTACGCCTGAGTCAGAACCTCAACAAAGTCGGGTGGATCAGCTTCCCTGCAATTATTAGTTGTTTCCAGTTTTCCTCAATATCCTTATTCTCCTTAATCTACTAGTGTAGTAGCCTTTCGACATGAACCATTCAAACCAGAAAAACTCAGCACAAAATTGTAATCAACTTTCATTCGCCTTCGAAACATTTCGCAGCGAGTGCAAAAAAATCTTAGATGATTGGCATTCAGTATTGAGGAAACAATCTGTACCACCACATGTCTATCACTACACCAATGACAAGGGCCTCATGGGGATTTTGGAAAGCGGAAAGTTATGGTTCACGGATATTTTTTCGCTGAATGATCCATCCGAGTTGAGGCATGGTGTTTCACTTGCAATTAAGAAATTCGGCATCATGGCAGAGAATATATCTAAAAAACATGCGATTATTTCAAGAAAATTCAGAGAAATATTTGACGAGGGAGTTCTAATTAACGATGGAATTCAAGGCATAGCTCACTTCTTCACCTGCTCGTTCAGCAAGTGCGGTGATGACCTAGGACAATGGCGAGCATACGCAGATAACGGACATGGCTTTGCACTTTGCTTTGATGTTATGGGTTTAGAAAATGTTTTTGTGTATTCCGTAACAACAGATAAATTTGCCCGTGAAACATTCCCTCTTGTTTATGATGACAGTCGTCTCGTTGAGGTACATGAAAAACTTATTGACAATACACTTGCGTACATTCAAGTTCTAGACGGTGCAGGCATTCCTGAAATGCCGGAAGAGCTTTTGCGGGACAACTTGAGGCAATTATACATAGAGCTTGCTAAGTACATTGTGACCATCTCCATCTATTTTAAACATGCGGGATATGCGAATGAAGTTGAGTACCGATTTTTTGAACTACACGTCGCTGGTTCACGTCCGGAAGTCAGGTTCAGGGCGCGCAATAATTCTCTAGTTAAATATCGTGAATTCGATTGGAAGAGCGCAGGGGCGGATGTCCTCAGAAAAATCGTCATTGGCCCGGCGGCCAATTTCGAAAAATCCAAAGAGTTTGCCGAGGAATGCTTGCGCAGGGCTGGCTTTGATCCCGCCAGTATCGAAATCACACAATCGAAAATTCCCTACCAGCCCGCATGACAGCCGGGGTGCCGGGGTGCCCCACGTCTCGCTTTTGAGACGTGGGCTATGCTGTTCGCATGACCACCGGCCTTGTCCGTTACCAAGAAACCGGAGACCTGCACTTCATCACATTCAGTTGTTTTCAAAGACGACCCTACTTGGTCTCGAATGAAAGCAAAGATTTGGTTGTCGATGCGCTGGAGCGGATGCGCCTTCGGTACGGATTTTCTGTATACGGTTACGTCGTGATGCCGGAGCATGTTCATCTGTTGGTAAGTGAGCCGGAGAATGGGATTCTTGCACGGGCCATCCAGGCCATCAAGTTGTCGGTAAGTGTTCGCCGCCAAAAACGGCCTTTTTGGCAGGCAAGGTATTACGACTTCAATGTGTTTTCTGAGAAGAAGCGCGTGGAGAAGTTGCGCTACATCCATCGCAACCCTGTGACACGCGGCTTGGTGAAGCGGCCAGAAGACTGGGCTTGGTCCAGCTTTCGACACTACGCCAGTGGAGTACGAACAACGGTTGAGATCGAATCTTCTTGGACGGCAGCACGTCGGGAGCGCGCGAGTTCCCACGTCTCAGAATCGAGACGTGGGGCACCCTGAAGAATAATCTTTCCATCCCAATGTACGGAAGAGGGAACACCATCAAATGATGGATCGACTAAAATCGAAGGTTCTGAACTTCGTTGAGGGGAATCACCGCACATGGCCACGATCCGCCAGAATGATCTGATCCAAAGCGTCGCCGACGCGCTGCAATTCATCTCCTACTACCATCCGGTGGACTACATCACCAGCCTGGCGCGAGCCTATGAGCGCGAGCAGTCGCACGCGGCCAAGGACGCGATGGCGCAAATTCTCATCAACTCGCGCATGTGCGCCGAGGGCCACCGGCCCATCTGCCAGGACACCGGCATTGTCGACGTGTTTTTGAAGGTGGGCATGGATGTGCGCTGGGATGCGCAGATGACCGTCGAGGAGATGGTGAATGAAGGCGTGCGCCGCGCCTATCTGAACCCGGACAACAAGCTGCGCGCCTCGATCCTGGCCGATCCCGCCGGTGCGCGCAAGAACACGAAGGACAACACGCCGGCCGTGGTGAATGTTTCGCTGGTCAAGGGCGGCAACGTGGAGGTGATCGTTGCAGCCAAGGGCGGCGGCTCGGAGGCGAAGTCGAAGTTCGTGATGCTGAACCCGTCGGACTCTGTGGTGGACTGGGTGCTGCAAACCGTGCCAACCATGGGCGCGGGCTGGTGTCCGCCGGGAATGCTGGGCATTGGCATTGGCGGCACGGCGGAAAAAGCGATGTTGATGGCCAAAGAAGCGTTGATGGCTCCCATTGATATGCAGGAGCTGATCGCGCGCGGGCCGAAGAATCGCATCGAAGAGCTGCGCGTGGAACTCTACGAAAAAGTGAACCGGCTGGGCATTGGCGCGCAGGGTTTGGGCGGGCTGACCACGGTGCTGGACGTGAAGATTCTCGACTATCCCACGCACGCGGCCAATCTGCCGGTGGCCATGATTCCCAACTGCGCGGCCACGCGCCACGCGCACTTTACGCTGGATGGCAGCGGCCCGGTGGCGCTGGAGCCGCCGCCGTTGCACCTGTGGCCGAAGCTGACCTATGACGTCTCCACCGCGCGGCGCGTGAACCTGAACACCGTAACGCGCGCCGAGGCTGCGGCGTGGAAGCCGGGCGAGGTGCTGCTGTTGAGCGGAAAATTACTGACCGGGCGCGATGCTGCGCACAAGCGCATGACGGAGATGCTGGCGCGCGGCGAAAAGCTGCCCGTCGATTGCACGAATCGCTTTATCTATTATGTTGGCCCGGTCGATCCAGTGCGGGAGGAAGTGATGGGTCCAGCCGGCCCTACCACGGCCACGCGCATGGATAAATTTACGCGGCCCATGCTGGAGCAGACCGGCCTGCTGGGCATGATTGGCAAGGCCGAGCGCGGCCCGGCGGCCATTGAGGCCATCCGCGACAACCAGGCCGTGTATTTGATCGCTATTGGTGGCGCGGCGTATCTGGTTTCGAAGGCCATTCGCGCGGCGCGTGTGCTGGCGTTTGAGGATTTGGGCATGGAGGCCATCTACGAGTTTGACGTGCAGGACATGCCCGTCACCGTGGCCGTTGATAGCAAAGGCATCTCCGTGCACCGGACCGGCCCGGAGGAATGGCAGCAGCGCATCGCAGGAATTCCAATCTTGCAGTGAGGTAGTTTTGGCCCCATGGGCTGGGTGACCGACGTCACATGCAGATGTAGTGCGTATCACATGCCCGGCCCTCAGGGCTGTCTAGGATGAAGCCTGAGCAAGAGGTGCGGCATGACCACAGGCGCGCAGTTTGGAGAGGGACCGGTGCTGGCGGGCGTGGATTTTTCTCCCGCTTCGGATGCAGTGGTGGAGTACGCGGCGCGACTGGCGCGGGTTGAGGGTCGCCCGCTGCATGTGATCTACGTCCTGCCCGTGGTGCCGGAGGATTCTGCCCCGCTGTTGGATGTGCAGGAGGCTGAGCTGCAACAGCGCGTGGCTGAGGCCCAGCGTGTGATGGGCAAGACCGGGGTGGTGAAGGGCACAATCGCTGCGGGCAATGCGGCGCACACCCTGTTGGCGCAGGCGGATGCACTGCATGCAGCCTGCATCGTGGTGGGAACGGCGGCGCTGCAAAGCGTGGACCGGTTCCTGCTGGGGTCGGTGGCAGAGACCGTGGTGCGCACATCGAATCATCCTGTGCTGGTGGTGGGGCCACAGGCGGTGAAGACCCAGCTGGGTGATTTGCCGTGGCGGCACGTGCTGCTGGCCTGTGACACGCAGCATGGAGTGACGGCGGCGGCGCGTCTGGCCGGGGAACTGGCCGTGCGCAACCATGCGCGGCTGACCATCTTTCACGTCAAGCGGGATGGCCTGCAAAATCTGAGTGAAGAAGAATTTGCTGCGATGGAGCCGATGCTGACGCCGGAGGCGTGGCTGGCCGTGCAGCCGCAGTGTTTGATCCGCGCTGGCGAGCCAGCGCAGGAGATTGTGCGCATGGCGGTCGACAGCGCAGCCGATCTGCTGGTGATGAGCGTGCGCAGTGGCAGTGAGATGTTGACACATCTGCGTGGGGGAATTTTGGCGCGGGTTTTGCGCTCGGTGCGTTGCCCGGTGCTGGTGTTGCGGGAGGCTGCTGGCAAAGGCCGCGCGCATGTCCCAGCGCAGGGAAACAAAGACGCAGTGCGCCACATCGCCTGAAATCGTGCTCCCGTGAATGCGGCGGATCGAGCCGACTCATTCTGTCCTTCGCCGATTTTACGCGGTGATTGGTATCATGGAGTACAAATCGGGGAACAAGGTTGCACGGAGCATGAAGCATGGCCGAACCAAACTTCAACATTAAACAGCCGGAAAGTTGCCTGACCTGCACCAGCCGGCACGAGGACTGGTTCTGCAACCTGTCGCCGCAGGCGCTGGCGGAGTTTGAGGCCCTGGGCATGCACATGATGGTGCCGCCGGGCGGGACGCTGTTCTTCGAAGGGCAGTCGGCGCACAGCGTGTATGTGCTTTGCCATGGCCATGCGAAGCTGATGACCTCATCGCGCGAAGGCAAGACGCTGTTGGTGCGCATTACCAAGCCGGGCGACGTGCTGGGCCTGAGCGCGGCCATCTCGGGCACGCCGTATGAGATCACGGCGCAGGCTCTGGATCCCGTGCAGGTGAAGTCATTTCAGCGGCAGGATTTTTTGCGGTTTCTGGAGCGGCACATTGAAGGCAGCATGCACGCCACCAAAATGATGAACCGCGAATACCGCAACGCATTGAGCGATGCGACCCGGCTGGCGCTGTCGAGTTCGATTCCGGGGCGCGTGGCGCGGCTGTTTCTGGAGATGGCCAACGGGCAGGAAGCCAACGGCCAGCGCTTCACTATGTCTCTGACGCATGAAGACCTGGCGACCATGCTGGGCACCACGCGCGAATCCGTCACGCGCGCGTTGAATGAGATGAAGCGCAAAGGGATGATCGCCATCAAGGGTACATCGATCACGCTGCTGCGCAAGGATGCGCTGGAAGTTTTGGTCTAGGGAATCTTGGTTCATCGCCACAACCATCCCCCAGGGGTTTAAGGCCCGGCTCGCATTGCGGGTGCTTTCGGATGGGCTAAAGACCATCCCCTTCATGGGATCCTGTCCCGCTCCTTCAATGTCAGCTTGAATCAGAATTTCCCGCATCCGCAAGCCGCCGTGCGGCTGTGCGGCGGTCACAAATTTTCCCAAACAAAATTTCATACGTGTGCCGTACATCCGGCTGTTTTTGTGACTGGCGTCACGGGCTGGTGTGCCGAGCCTCACATTCGATCCCGCATCGTTCAGCAGATACTCAGGGCGTAGAGGAGCCTTATGTCCACGCGGCAAATTCAATTGTGGGCCAGTCCGCGTCGCATTCTTCTGGCGACGGGGTTGGTGGATCTGAAGTTCACGCTGCCTGTGGCAATTCGTCAGGCGCTTACGTACAAGGCCGAGTTGAAGATTGTGCATGTGCTGCCGGATGCGGCGGCCCCGGTGGTGGATCCGGTGCTGATGATGTACTCCGACCCGGACCGGATGCGGCGCACGGCCGAAGAAGAGTTGAAGAGCGCGGCGGAGCAGGCAGAGACGGCGGGTGTGTCCTGCGGCTACCAACTGGTCAGTGGCAATGTGGTCAATGAGCTGATCGAGATTGCCGCGCAGTGGAAGGCGGAGCGAATCGTGGCCGGCTCACATGGAAAATCCAAACATCACATGCACATGCTTGGCTCAGCGGCAGAGTCCATCTTTCATCGCAGCGAGGTGCCCGTGTTGGCGGTGGGGCCGAAGGTGGTGCAGCGCACGCTGGGGCCGAATGACCGGATGCGCATTGTGTTTGCCACCAAGCTGGACCAAGGCGCGCGGCGCATTGCCGAGTTTGCCCTGAGCGTGGCTGAGAACCACCAGGCCGACGTATGGATGGTGCACGTGGTGACCAATGTGGTGCAGGAGCATCCGACGGCGGGGCCAGTGCGCGCCTACGCCAGCCGCATGATGCAAGACCTGATCCGCGAGAACAATGTGCGCAAGTGCAACCCGGTGTGTGATGTGGTCTACGGCCCGGCGGTGGAATCGATTCTGGCCTACGCTGCGCGGCAGAGCGCGGACATGATCGTGATGGGTGCTTCCGCGCACTCGGCATTTGATGCGCGGTTTATTCCCGGCACGGCCTATCGCGTGCTGTGCGACTCTGCGCGCCCGGTGCTGGTGCTGAAGCAGGAGTCGGTTTGGGTACAGAAAGGCCTAACGGCGGAAGCCATTTGAAGCGCGCGCTGCGTGCAGACGGATGAAATTTTCAGGGGAAGGTGACGGATGCAGAGTCTGAAGAAAAACTGGGGCGCAACCGCGCTGCAGAGTGGCATAGCTCTACTGGTGCTGGGGATGGTTTTACTGGTGCTGGGAGCGAATATGTCCGCGCATGGAACCAATCCGTGGATCCTGGCCGTGGCCAGTGTGCTGCTATGCGTGGGCATGGCGTGGCCGCTGCTGCAGCTGAGCAGGGGGAGATGGCCGATCGCACCCTGGAGCGTATTGGGTTTGCTGCTGGCTGCGGGAGTATTCTTTCTGGCCTACAAAGCGGCTCCGGTTACAACGTGGATCACTATGCCTACGGGCGGGTTGGGCGTTGCCAATCCCGTCGTGCTCTGGATCACGATGCCTGCAGGGGGCATGGGGATTCTGTGGAGTCTGTGGTTGCTGCGGCTGGCGATGCCGGAGCAACGGCAAAGGGGAAAAGCGCGCCTTCTGGCCATAGCTGCTGGAGTGACGGCGACCTTGGGCGTTGTGCTGGCGATGCAAACCGATTTAAGCCGCATTACTGCATTGACCGCAGCGGCATGCTTTGCGTTCTGGATTGGCGCTCAGGTGTTGATGAGCATCCCGCTGCTTTATCGCGAACTGTGTACGGAAATGGCACAAACGGTACAGAGATAGTTGCTGCCGTCGGACGCAAATATCCCCGCCACAAAGCGGGGATATTTTTTGTACTACCGCGTCTGCGGCTCGGATGTGCTCGCAAACACTGCAAAAAAAAGGATTCCACGCACATGTGACGCGCGTCACCCTGCGGCGTGATGCGAGTCATGGTTGCTGGGTGATGCAGAAAGTAGTCTGCAGAGTGCTCGATCACAATGCGCGCACGATTGCACGTGGCGTTGCAGAACGGCACAGAAGGAAGAAAACGGAATGAACCGGGAGATGAAAATAGCCTTTGGGTTCACACTACTTGTGACGGCGGCTTTGCTGGCAGTGCAGGCCACGGCGCCCAAAGCAGAGGCGATCCCAGCTTTCGCCAGAAAATATCACACAGCGTGCCAAACCTGCCACAGCAATTGGCCGGAGTTGAATGATTTTGGTCTGGCTTTCAAGATGAACGGCTTCAAGTTTCCACAAGACAACGAAGATTTTGTGAAGGAACCGCCGCTGGAGCTTGGCTCGCGCGCGCAAAAAGAGGCCTTCCCCAATTCGATCTGGCCGGGCGAGCTGCCGATTTTGCCGATCGCCTTCCGCTACTCCGGCTATACGACCTATACCAGCCCGCAGCCACAGGCCATCGCCGCCGAGAGTGGATTTATCCCGCAGGCGGAAATGTTCAGCCCGAACACGTTTACGATCATCTCTGCCAGCAGTCTGGGGCCGTCGTTGGAGTTTTGGATTGACGATGACATCTCGACAGGCGGAACGGGCCAGGGCGGCGGATTGGGCGATGCCTATATCAAGGCAAATAACTTCGTCGGCTATTACCTGCATGTGCCGCGCAATGATCTGAATGTGCGCTACGGGCAGTTCGAGCTGGACCTGCCGTTTACGCAGGCGCGCACGATCAACCTGACCAACTATGCAATCTATAGCGAGACGGCGAATGTGAATCCGTCGGGCAATGGGCCGCTGCCGGGAACGACCAACAACCCATTCACCTTTGCCAGTCCGCAGACGGGCATTGAGTTGGGGGGCTATCCCTACCGCGGCAACACGTGGTGGTCGGTGTCCCTGGTGGATGGAGAAAATTCGCAGTATGGCACCGTGCCTGTAGCCTCGCAGAATGCCAAGGATGTGTACATCAATTTTTGGCAACGCTTCAATCTGGAGCGCGACCCGGCGATTCGCAAGCAGGTCCAGGCCTCGGGAGCGACAGGTATTCATGACCACACGCAGATTCGCTTCAATGGGTTTGCCTTTATCGGCGACAACCAGACAAATCAGGATGGAAAGCTCTATCCAGGGCTGCCGGTGTTGAGCGAGCCGTTCTATCGTGCGGGCGGAGCGTTTCTCTACAAATTCCGCAGTGACTTTTCGCTGTGGGGTTTGTATGAGCATGCGCACGACGCCAACAAGACCATCAACGCAGCGAACACGGCGTTTGTGACGGCGACGCCGGTGACCTACTCTGGAGGATTTCTGGAGGCGGAGTACTGGTTCTATCCGTGGCTGATTGGCTTGATGCGCTATGACGGTGTGAACTCGCCGACCGATCGCATCAATGGGGTTTCGCGCTATGACACGCGCAACCAGTTTGAACCCGGCGTGCAGATTCTGGTGCGCCCCAATATCAAAATCGAGACGCAATACACGTACAGCTACCAGCAGCCGGTGCCGAACTCCACGCAGTATTACCGGCAGAACCAGATGATGGCTGGCATCGACTTTGTGTACTAACGGCGCAAGCAGCAAGGGCCACTGTGGCCACAATCAACCCGAAAGGAATGGAGATTTTATGAAGACGAAACAATACATCGCAGGATGGACCATGGCAGCGGCGGCCTTGTTGTTGGCAGGCGTGGCGCACGCGGGCGACATCAAAGGCAAGGTGACGGCGCAGGGGCTGCGCTCGCCGGAGAATATCGCAGTTTACATTGATGCAATTCCCGGCAAAAACTTTACTCCCCCGGCGCAACACGCGGCCATGGATCAGGCGCATCTGGCGTTTGCTCCGCACGTGTTGGTGGTGTTGAAGGGCACAACGGTGGACTTTACGAATGAAGACCCGGTGGGCCACAACGTGTACTGGCCGGCGATCAACAAAAACCGCAAGCTGGCGCACAACATGGGAACATGGCCGCAAGGGCAGAAGAAGTCTTTCACCTTTGATGTTCTGGGCACGGTGCCGTTGCTCTGCAATGTGCACCCGGAGATGTCGGGCTACATCATCGTTGCACCCACGCCGTACTTTGCCGTGACGGACAAGCAGGGCAACTTCGTCATCAAGAATGTTCCTGCAGGTGCGTACACGCTGACGGCATGGAGCGAAGAGGCCAAGTCCTCCACGCAGCCGGTGAAGGTGGGCGCAGGCGTGACGGCGGTCAGTGTAACGGTGAAACGGTAACGAAATTCGGATCGGCATGGAGCAGCGATGTTGAAACAATCCATACAAAAAGCAGTGCCATGGCTGCCCCATGCCTTTGCCGTAGCGATTGCGGCAGCGCTGGTGGCGATTTACTGGCAGGGGTCTGGCAGCAGGGATGCGTGGCGGCACACGCACGCCGAGATGGTGCGCCACGCACATGCCGGTGCATTGGCGTGGCGGCAGCCGGTGTTGCCGCAGCAATATGAGCAGGCCAGTTGCGGAGCCTGTCACCATGAAGACCTGCCGCAGACGCCGCGTCTGAACCACGGGCGCGCGCTGCTGGTGCGCTACAACTGCATCGGCTGCCACACGCTGCAAGGCGTGGAGCGCCCGGCCATGCTGGCACCAGACCTGAGCAGCGTTGGCACCAAGGTGAGCCGGGAGTGGATCTACAAGTGGCTCAAAGAACCGCGTACGATTCTGGATGCGGATGGTAACGTCGTCGTCGATGGCGTGGCCACGCAGCCGAGGATGCCGCAGTTTCGCTTGAGCGACGAAGAGTTGCGCGCGCTCTCTGCATTCTTGAGCGTGCAGAAGGCGCAGCCGGTTGCGGCCTATCACTTTAGCGCCAGTGCGATGGCTGCAGCGCGCAAGAACGGCGACCCTGCGGATGCAGGCGAGGTGCGCTTCAATCAAATGTTTTGCGTCACCTGCCATTCGCTGTCCGTAGATCGCGGTGGCGTGACGCAGTTGATCGGCGGCGACATTGGGCCGGAGCTGACCAAGGTGGGCAGCAAGGTGAATCCGCAATGGCTGGTAGCGTGGCTGCGTGATCCGCAGGGATATTTGCAGCACACGAAGATGCCGCGCTATCAGTGGTCGGATCAGGATTTGTATGAGGTGTCGCAATATGTGGAAACGCGGCTGACGGATCCGGATCTGTTGAGCGATGTGCCCAAGCTGGGCGCGCCGACGCCTGAGGAAGTGCAAGAGGGACGCCAGCTCTTCCAGGACAAGGGCTGCATTCAATGCCACGCAATGCAGGGCATGGAGCGCCGCCAGAATTTTGCACCGAACCTGGCCGGGTTGGGCATGGCACCGGGGCCATACCTGTTTCAAGTGCAGTCGCACTTTGGGCAGGCGATCCCGATGCACTTCCCCGCAAAGCGCGATGCGGTGCTCGACATCAGCGTGGGAAAAATTCCGCGCTTCCTCATCACCTACATCCAAGCCAAGATCACCAACCCGGTATCGGTGACGCCAGAAACGCACATGCCGCAGTTTGCGATGAACCAAAGCGATCTGGATGATTTGACCACGGCCGTGTTGAGCATGACCGGCGGCGCATCCACAGCGGAGGAGCAGTATCCCATGCTGCCCAAACCGCATCCGGTGTTTCAGCCGAGCGGCGCTGCTGGTGAACTGTATCAGCGCTATCGCTGCTACGTTTGCCACACCTTCAACGGGTATGGCGGCACACTGGCTCCAAACCTGTCGTATGAGGGCAGCCGCTCTCAGCATGACTGGATCGCCGCATTTTTGCAGAAGCCTCAAACCTTGCGGCCTACGCTGACCGCGCGCATGCCAGAGTTCAACATGCCGCAGCAGGACGCACAGGTGCTGGCAGATTTTTTGACCAGCACGATGCGCAACCCTGCCGTGGATCCAAATGCGGTGAGCGCGTCGAGCTTTACGCCAGAGATGGCCGCGCGTGGCAAGCATTTGTATGAAGGAAAATTTCAATGCCAGTCCTGCCACACCATTGGCTCCAGCGGCGGTTACGTTGGCCCCAGCCTAAACAACGCGGGCAACTGGCTGACGCCAGCGTGGATGGAGGCCTGGCTGCACAATCCGCAAGCGTTGCTGCCGGGTACGATTGAGCCGCGGCAGAAATTTACAGAGCAGGAAATTCAAGACATCACTGCTTATTTATTGACGTTGAAGCAGGCACCGGAACAGGCCGAAGCCGCCGGAGCGGGAGGACAGCCATGAAGACGATCGCACTGTATTTGGCGATGATCGCCGCGTGTTTGGGGCTGTATGCCTTCGCTGCGAAAAGCCTGGCGGCAACTCCGCTGTGGTGCTGGCCGTATGGAGGACAGGGATTGGTGGTGCGGCAAGTGCCGCATCCGAAGGGCGTAGAGTACGTTTCCTATGGCTCCTACGGATCGGATGTGGACGCGAACAATCCTGACCACACGATTCCGTTGAACTATGCGCAGGCCGATGGCAAGCGCGTGTATATGGAACAGTGCATCTGGTGCCATGCTGACTCGACGCCAGCGGGGCCGTCGAATCGCAGCAACGTGACGCCCACGCCGCCGTTGATGAGCGATGGCACGGTCTTCAATCCGATGAGCGATGCGGTGCTGGAGCGGGCGATTGCGCTGGGCGGCATGGCCACGGGCAAGTCAGCGATGATGCCGCCGTATGGCCAATCGTTGACGCCGCAGGAGATTACGGACGTGGTTGCCTACATGCGCGTGATCGCAACGCCAGCGTATGTGAAGCCAACACTATGGAGCCGCATCGCGCACAAAAAACAGAAGAGCGCGCCACCGGCGGCCACCAGTAGCGATGGAAGCGGCGGAAGCACGAGCAACGACAGCAGCAGCTCTCCAACGGGAAATTAAAGCAACCCTGAGCAAGTCTGCTAATCGTTCCCTCAGCGGCTGAAGCTGCACTTTGATGCTGGAACTTACGGCGGGACTCAAGTCCCGCCTTCAAAAACACAGGCTTGTTCCGGGATTCCTTAAAGCATTTTTGGGGTATTCAGGATCGAGAAATCACCGGTGTCTCCCACTCTAGCCGCAGAGAGCGCGGCTAGAATGGGGCACCGAAAACTTTTGTGAAGGCAGAAGCTGAAAGCGCTTGCAATAAACGCGCAGCCAGAGCGGCTGCGCGAGTTCCCAAACATCCATTCAAAAATGCTAGCAGTGTAAGAATCACTCCACAGTGGTCAGAGTCTTGGCTTCTGTGGAGTGATTTGCATTTTCGTTCGTGGGGATCTCCGGAGCAACGCCAGAGAGCAGTTTTTCTATGACATCGGCGGCGCGATAGCTGGAGCGGCCCGGCGGCAGAAACTGCGCGACGCTCACTAGGTCGTCGCCCGCGGTGACCAGGCCCACCTCAACGCGATGGCCATTGCGCGCCTGGGGATGGCCGATGTTGGCCAGCAGCGCGTTGCAGATACATTTGCGACCTGCGGCGTCTTCGGCCTTGCCGCCCTTGGACACGTAGACACTGATTGGTTCCGCAGCGCAACGATAGCCAATGGACCCGTCCGATGTGCGGTAGGCCTCGCGTAAAAAGCCGAGATCGCAGATGCGTGGACGCGTGGCGCAGATCTCTGCATCGGAACCCGTGCCTTCGAGTTGCGCAACCTTAAACGGAAATCCAGTGGGCGAGGCCAGCGGGTCAGTAAAGACGTGAGCTTCACCGCGCATGGCTTTGGTGAGCAACGCTTCTTTGTAGTCTGCACGCAGATCGGATTCCTCTGCAAAGGCAAAGGCTGTACCGACTTGTATGCCGGTTGCGCCGAGCGCGAGTGCCTCGCGCAATTTCTCCGCATGGCCATAGCCTCCGGCCAGCCAAAAGGGCACGCCGAGTTCGCAGAGCTTGGCAATATCGACGGTGTCGCGCTCGCCGTATACAGGTTCCCCGGACGTGGAGAGTTGCAGCTTGCCACGCGGCGGTGCATTGTGTCCGCCTGCCGTGCGTGTTTCGATGATGAGGCCATCGACGCGGCCATGCGCTTTTTTCAGCATGGTGATGGCCAGCGTGTTGGAGGAGACGATGGCCAGAAATTTTGGGCGCGTGAGCGTGGGCAGATCGCACTCCATCCACGTGCGCGGATCAAAGTGCATCGTGGTGTCATCGCCTTCTTGCGCTCCGGTGACGGTGAGTGGATAGTCGGCGGGCTGGTGCATGGCGAAGCTATCAAGCACGGCGGGGATGCGCAGCGGGATGCCCGCGCCCATCAAAACATAACCCACGTTGGCGAGCATCGCGCCGTAGATTGCAGGCAGATGCGCCATCTGAATTTTTTCCAGATAGTTGATGCCGACGGGGTGCGCGTGGCCTTCGCGGGCGAGAAAAACTTCAACGAAGTTGCCCAGGATGCACAGCTCCGTCAGCTCGCGCGGGTTTTCCTTGGCGTGCATGGGCGCGACACGATAGGCAGTCTGCTCCGGTTTACCGCCGGGGATGAAGTACTGGCTCCAAACACGCGCGGCCATCGCCGGAAAGGGAAAGGCGTCGAAGGCGCGGCGCATGTGTCCGTCGGGATCGCCATCTTGCAGGCGACGCGCCAGGATCTGATCGAGTGCAGTGCCGGAGACCACGCCCAACTGGCCGAGACGCGAAACGGATTGCGCGAGACGCCAACTGGAGACGCCAGCGCCCATGCCACCTTGAATGATGCGAGGAAGTTGAGTCATATCGATCCTAATTGTTGCACCGCACGTGTGCGGCGTTCGTCGCAGTTTTGTAATGTTTGCAGGATGAATCTCATCTGTACTTAGCTTCAGGCACAGCGCACAGAAATTCTGTGACCGCAATCACTGCGCAGGGTGGAGGCGGAACTTAGTCTGAGGCTGTTGCGATGGAATGCGCACTGGGGAGCAAGTGATGCAGAAGACTGTGGTGATTGTCGGCGCAGGCATTGCAGGATTGGCGGCAGCCTGGACGCTGCAAAAAAAATCGCACGGAGCCGTTCGCTGTCTGGTGATGGAACGAGGGTTACATCCCGGTGGAAAAATTGTTTCCGAGTACCACGATGATTTTCTGGTGGAGCGAGGGCCGGATTCTTTCATCGTGCAAAAGCCGGATGCGCTGGAGTTGTGTCGCGAGCTGGGATTGGAAGAGCGGCTGCTCGGATCCAACATGGAGCAGCGCACGACGTATGTTTGGAGCCGGGGAAGATTGCATCCGCTGCCGGAGGGAATGATGCTGGTGGCTCCGGCGAAGGTGCTGCCAGTGCTGCGCTCGCGGCTGCTGTCGTGGCCGGGCAAGCTGCGCATGGGCATGGAGTACTTTATCCCCGCGCGCAAACCGGATGCGCCGGAAGAGAGCCTGGCCGCGTTCGTTCGCAGACGTCTGGGGCAGGAAGCTCTGGAGAAAATCGCCACGCCGCTAATGGCTGGCATACACGCTGCGGACCCGGAGCGGTTGAGTTTGCAAAGTACATTTCCTGTGTTTTTGGAGATGGAGCGGAAACATGGCGGCCTGTTGCGCGCCATGCGCAGCCGCAGACAGGCGCAGAAAAAGAATGCAGCTCAGGGCGGACTCCATCGTGTGGCAGGGCCCATGTTTTACAGTCTGCGCGGCGGCTTGCAGCAGATGACAGATGCGTTGGCGGCCCGGCTGGAGCCGGGAACGTTGCGGTTGGGCGAGAGCGTGGAAACGATTACGCGCCAGGATGAGCGGTACCTGCTGACGATGGGTAATGGACAGAAGCTGCACGCGGATGCAGTAATTTTGGCCGCGCCGGCCTATGCCGCAGCGCAGATGATTGAGGCGCTGGACGCACCGCTGGCAGAAAAGCTGCGCGCGATTCGATATGTTTCCACGGCGACAGTTTCGCTGGCGTATCGGCGCAGCGAGATTCCGCACGCGCTGGATGGATACGGCTTTGTAATTCCGCGTACGGAACATCGAAGCATAACGGCCTGCTCGTGGTCTTCAGTAAAGTTTCGTGATCGTGCGCCGGAGGATCGCGTGCTGCTGCGGGTTTTTCTGGGTGGAGCGGGCGCGGAGCACTTGGCGGAGCAGGGCGAGGCGGAGTTGATCGATCGCGCGCGCGTGGAGCTGCGCACCACGATGGGGATTGTGGCGCATCCGTTGCTGGCCACGGCGCATTGTTGGTGGAAGGCCAATCCGCAATATGAGCTGGGCCACGCGGCGCTGGTGGAAGAGATTGAGCGCCGGGCGGCGCAACACGATGGCCTGTATCTGGTCGGTGCGGCTTACCACGGCGCAGGCATTCCCGATTGCATCCGCAGCGGCAAAGATGCAGCTGCCGTGGCAGCAGAAAAAATCCAAATCGACAGGTGTGTGTCCTTATGATGGAAAACGCGAAGCGGTTGTTTGTCTCGAATCCAGGAGCTGTTGGGGTTGCACCCTCTGTGCAGGCGAGCCTGGCGCGCACAGGCGGCAGAGTGGATTATTCGAAGAATCCCATGCTGGTGTATTGGGAGATGACGCAGGCTTGTGCGCTGGCATGCCGCCACTGCCGCGCTGAGGCTATCGCCACGCCACATCCCAATGAGATGACGCATGAAGAGAGCCGTTCGCTGCTGCGCCAGATTCTCGCCTTTGGGCGTCCGTTGCCGCATTTGATTTTGACCGGCGGCGACCCGATGCAGCGGCCCGATGTGTTTGCGCTGATCGACGAGGCGCGCGCGCTGGGGCTTTCCGTTTCCATCACGCCGAGCGCGACGCCGAACCTGACCCGCACGGCAATCGAGAGGTTACAGCAGCACGGAATTGAGAGCCTGGGGCTGAGCCTGGATGGGTCCGATGCCGCGCGGCATGAGTTGGTGCGCGGCGTGGCGGGTTGTTATGACTGGACGATGCGCGCCTTGCGCGATGCCGGGGAGCTGGGCCTGCCCGTGCAGGTGAACACCTTGGTTTCTGCCGAGACGGTGGACGACTTGCCCGCGATTTACGCCTTGTTGCA
>JAJZMO010000368.1 GCA_021798235.1 Acidobacteriota bacterium
AGAATCGTTGTCTCCACAAAAGAATTTTGTCCCATGCGCAGAAAAATATTCCCATGCTTCAAAAGAGAAATCTCAACTTGGGTACAAACTCACGCACCATGTCCAAGCTCACCTGAACGGCCATGGAATCCGCAAAGGTACGCAGCACCACGCCTCTTCCCTGACTGGTGCTGGGATAATAGGACAACACCAAGGCTGCTCCCGAAGCATGACCAATCAATGTTGCAAAATTGGGAACCGGCCTGCCTGCATCCGAGCGCGTTACAAAGCTGCGGGTAAAGGAGTACCACAGCCGTTGCCGCACCGTCCCAGATGCTCCCATGCGATAGTAGCGCGGGTCTTCATCAAACAGGATCGGAAAGATCCCATCCGAAAACAGCCGGTAGGAGCTTTCCCGCAAGACTGCCGCTCCATACCGCGCTCCGTAGGCCTGCGGCCCGTCCCCATATTTGGGATCGCCGCCTTCATACTGGCTGAATCCTGCCGAGACCGCGGCATGGAGTATATTGACGGGCCGCGTCATCTCCACCGCTGCGTATTTGAGTTTGTCCACGCCAAGCAAGGGCCGCGCCCGTTGCGTGGTAAAAATCGTCCGACTATACAAAGGAGCATACGGAAGCGTCTTTGCCTCAGAAGGAGTGTCCGAGTCTCGCGAAGAACTTACGGGCACTTGCGGCACGGGTGCATCGGGAATCGCCATGCTGGCCACGGACTGCGTACAGCCCGGAGTTGCCCCAAGCAGGGCTGCGATTCCAACACAAAAAAATATCCTACGGAAAACCAACATTCTTCACCGCTGTAAAAAACCTATTTTCCGTTAGACGCTACAAAAGGAAATTTGTCACCCGCTTCCAGCCCCAATGGGATCTTTATTTATCGCAGCCAAGATTCCCAACGTTCATCATTTTCGCAGATAATTCCCAGTAGAGAGTCTGCGCACACATGCAAACCGACACCCCCAGAATCCATCGCGCAACGTCAAGCTGCCTGCACGCTGCCGCATTGCTCTTCGTGTGCCTGTTTGCCGGCTGCCATCACCAACAACCGCCCAGCTACGCGCCTCCTCCACCAGAAATTCAACAGGAGCTGCCCACCCCGCCGTCCGTTGCGCCACAACAACAGACCTTCCCCGAACAGCAGCAGCCCAGCCCACCCCACAAAGGAAAGGCTCTCTACAGCGAAGTCGGCGTTGCCAGTTGGTATGGAGAACCCTATCGCCATAGCCACGCAGCCAATGGACAAATCTACCATCAGGATGCGATGACGGCTGCCAACAAAATGCTGCCCATGGGATCCGTTGTCCGCGTCACCAACTTGAGCACACATCAATCCGTCGTGGTAACCATCACCGATCGCGGCCCCTTCGTGCCCGGGCGCATGATTGATTTATCGCGCGGCGCAGCCAAGAAAGCAGGCATTCGCCAAATGGGCGTTGCCCGCGTGCGCATGGATGTGCTGCGTGCCCCGAAGCCCATCTTTACGGGTGGGCGTTGGATCGTGCAAATCGGCTCCTTCCGTCGGCGTGGCAGCGCCATCTCCCTGCGCAATCAATTGCAGCGGAAATATCCCAGCGCCAAGGTCCTTGAATTCGCAGGCAATACCGGCTACTGGGTGCGCATTCGCCCTGCAGAGGAACAGCGTCGCGTTGCAGAACACATTGCACAAACCATCCACACCCAAGAGGCCTTTGCCTATCTAGTCCGCGTCGATTGATTCGGGCACAAAAAAAATCATGGACAGCCTTCTGAAAAATTTGCAAGAGTAGGAGTCAGCCCGAACGCACTCCTCTCTGCGAAAGAGCATCGAAGCATGGCATCCACGACGATTCCCGCAACTACTGGCATAACGCGCCTGATGAGCTTGGACGTGCTGCGCGGCATCACGATTGCATTTATGATCCTCGTCAACAACAACGGAGACGAGGCCCACTCCTACTGGCCCTTGCGCCATTCTCTGTGGAATGGCTGCACTCCCACCGATCTGGTCTTTCCCACATTTCTTTTTCTGGTTGGCATCTCTCTTGTCTTCTCCACGGAGTCCAGATTGGCGCACGGGCAATCCAAATCTTCCCTGCTCGCGCACGCCCTGCGCCGCACGGCCATCCTGATTCTGCTGGGCCTGCTCGTCAACGGATTCCCAATGTTTCCCTGGGCTACGCTGCGCATCTATGGGGTTCTGCAAAGGATCGCGCTCTGCTATTGCTTCGGCAGCCTGATCTACCTCGCCAGCCGACGCGTTTCCGACAAAATCCTCTTGCTCGCTGCCGCACTGCTGGGATACTGGGTACTGATGCGCTGGGTTCCCGTGCCCGGTTTCGGCGTGCCCGGACACAATATGCCCATCCTCGATAAAGATGCCAACCTGGTTGCCTGGCTCGACCGGCATATCTTTCCCGGTCGACTCTATGAAGGAACGCGCGATCCCGAGGGCTTGCTGAGCACCCTGCCTGCGCTCGGTACAACTTTAATTGGGATCCTCACCGGGATATGGCTGCGCACCAAGAAGTACGCTCCCCCAAAAATTGCTTGGG